>JAFGHS010000183.1 GCA_016930075.1 Deltaproteobacteria bacterium | reverse complement strand
GTGGAGTCGGTCAGAGCGACAATTCCGCCGGTGTCGACGCCCACATCACCGGCAACGGCAGAGCCGGTAAGGGTCACCGCCGGACCGCCCAGAGCTGAGAAAGTCGATGCATCATCCAGATCCGGCGCGGTTTGGGCCAGTGCCGCATGAAACGGCGCTGCTAAAAGAAGCGCGGCGAAAAAGATTAGGACGACGAGTCTTGACGTAAGCCTGGCAAACGGATGTTCTCGAGCCAATTGATTCTTCATAATTGTCCTCCCTTGTTGTTGCGTTTCCGGCTGTTTCACGCCGGATACTTGATCTGAAAGTGCTGCCCCCTCAAGATGTCAGGAAAGGGAAACTACGCTTTTACCGGTCGCTCTTAGCGTTTGGTCCTGTCGTCCGAACAAGCCTTGCCGGGGATTGTTGACACAAACGCCGAATGCCTGCATTTATTGCACGATGACTTCAAAAAGAACCCGCATGTTTGTCTTTGCTTCCTTTGAGTATATGTTTTCCGGGATCGGTTCATACATTGCCGGCCGCGCCTCGCCATATCCGACTCTGGTAAGTTTCTCCGCCGGAACGAGTCCTTCATCCTTAAGATAGTCATAGACAGCCTTTGCTCTTCTTTCGCTCAGCTTCTGGTTGTATTCTTTCGTGCCTTTCGCAGAGGTGTATCCGGCAATACGGATCTTGGCTTTCGGGTTGTCTTTCAGAAGCTGGACGCTCCTTTTCAGATTCGCCTGCGCTTCTTTTGTAAGGGTCGACTTGTCGAAATCAAAATGCACGTCCTCAAACGCAAGGATAACAACCTTCTCTTTAACCGGCGGCTCAGCCGCAATGATCTTTACCGTCTCCTCGACCTTGGGTTCGGCCATAGGCACAAGGACAATTACCTTCTCTTCAGCTTTCGGTGCAGCTTTCGGTTCAGGTGTTGGTTCAACCTTAGCAACCTGGGCCTTTGCCGGCTTTGCCTTGCCGCCGAACGCAAAGACGATTCCTACGGTAGTACTAATATTATGGTAGGTTTCCTGAAAAACTTCACCTACCATATTGTCCCTGACATCGAGTCTGAGTGCGATATGGTCCGACAGCCAAAATTTCGCTCCTACACCAAAATCAAAAGTACCCATGTCGTCACCACCCGATATATCCGGACTATAGTGGGTGCCTCCGAAACCTACGACGAAAAAGGGGTTGAATCTACCATCGGGAATAAAGTGATAGACCGCATCGATATGATAAAAGGTAAGGTCCACATTATCCATGGGGCTTCGGTACTGACCCTGAACGGGACCGGTCCTTGACTTGTCGTCAACGCCGCTATTGATAAATTCCACGGCCCCTTCAATGCCGAAATGCTTCGTAAAATTATAGCCAATCCGTCCGCCATATACGAAACTGTCCTCCAGATTTTGTCGGTCTTCAAAAAAATAGTAACCTCCGAACGGACTCACTTCAAAACTTCCTGCCTTTATCTCGGAGCGGGCAGACAAGGGTAGGAGAAAAACAAAGGCAGCTACCATCAGCGCCGCACGATAGGTTGTTTTCATTGGTTGACCTCCTTATATAGGGTTATATATTGTTGCATTTTACAGTTGCCTTTCCGGCTCTTTGAAAAAAGCCATAGGGGATATCTCTCTGCCGAAAGAACGAGGCGTTGGAGAGAGGCAAAAGGGAGACAGACTGAATGATGTAAAGTTGCCTGTCTTCCCCATTTTGCCTGCTTTCATATCGAACACCTCATGTCTTATTGGCAGCCAGCCGGTGCAAAAGGACTGCCCGGCACGGAAACAACATTAGAATCAAACACAAACGCGCCGGCCGCAAAACGCCCGGCATGCAATCGGCCGCATGAGGTTGCGCCGGTAATCATCGTGATATTTCCGGAGGCCAGGATGTTGCCCTGGAATTCAGAGTACGCACCCAGCGTCGCGTCGGTGCCGGCCTGCCACCAGACATTGGACGCCTTGGCGCCGCCGGTCAAAAGAATGCGCGTGTGTGGCCCGGGCGGGATAGCGCCGGCTGCCGTTCCGACTGTGGTCGATGACTGGAAGACAAAAACCGCATCCGGATCGCCCTGGGCATCGAGCGTGAGATCGCCCGTTACTAAAATCGACGTAAGGGATTGATAGACGCCCGGATAGAACAAATTGTCCCCCACTACCAACGCGCTCCCGGTGGGTTCTCCCAATGTAGTGCCGGCCGGTATATTGGTGGCTCCTCCCAGTGAACCGGCGGCTGGCGGACCGGCCGGGGGAGTAATGCTTAGAAACGCTGCCGACGCATCGGCCATGACAATGCCGGATGTAATGCCTGGATCCGGATACAAGGGGCTGACGACCTCCCCGTTGATGGTTGGGGGAGAGCCGCCGCAAAGACCAAAACCTCCGGCTGCATCTATTGCCACCGCATTACACGTAGCCGTCGGATCCAGCACCGCATTCCCGTTAATAACCGTATTGGGGACGGTGGGGGTGTTGGTAACCCCGGCGGTAGCCGTAATTCCATAGGACTCGGCCGAAAGCAGGTCTACCGGCGCGAGACCTGCAGCAGGGGGAGTGATTGTCGTAAAATTCCATTCATAGCTGCAGGCCATTGCGACGTTCGCGGGCGGGGCGCTCTGGGCGTCAGTGGTAATATTCACCGTATATTGGGTGGCGGGCAGCAGAGCGGCTGCCGTCGTAAAGGTCGCAATCGTATCTGTGGCATTCATGGTAACGGTACCGGCTACGGGGATTCCGGTTGCCGTCTCGCTGAGCGTGAACGTAAGCGGCGCCGTGGCCGAGTTGATCGTCAAGGGATCCATCGGCATACTGAAGGTGGCCGTAATCAATTTGCCGCCGCCGGCAACACCGGTCGTGCTGGTCGTCACAAGCAGGTTGCCGCTGGTGGGATTTGACGAATCCACCTCGGGTATGGTGGGTCCCGAGGCTATCGTACAGATAGCGCCCGGGATGATGGTGCCGGGGACGCCGGGAGAACTTGAGCCGCCCCCCCCATCCCAATTTCCGCATCCTGTAATTAAAAAACCACCCATTAGTAAGATAAATACAAGATAAATTTTTCGAGTTTTAAATCTTTTCATAAAAGCTCCTCCTTTTCTGCTTTAATTTTTCATTGTTGTTACGCTTATTTTTAAACTCTTATTAACCATCTCATAATAGTATCGTCATGCCGGACTTGATCCGGCATCCAGAAAAGCCACTGGATTCCGGCTCTCCGCTTCGCTTCGGCTGGAATGACAGACGGTGAGACAATTATGAGACGGTTAATAACCACCCTCCCAAACGGGTCTTTCAGAAATCCGGGATTCGGGTCAGTGGCGGTTGACTTGTTCCATCCGCAAGAGAATAACGCGCGCCTATTTCTTTACGTTCAGATTATTATTTACGGATTTGACCCCTCCGACGCTTTTTGCGATTTGACCGGCCGTATCGACGGCCTTTTGCGAATCAACAAAGCCGCTCAGCTGCACGACGCCCTTGTAAGTTTCCACACTGATTTCGAATGACTTGAGAAAATCATCAGCTGCCAGCATAGACTTTACCTTGGTCGTGATGACCGAATCGTCGACGTATTCACCCGTACCGGACTGTTTGGACGTCGATGCACAGGCGCTAAAGGTGGCGATCAGCATGATAAGAACTAAACAGTGAATAACGATATTTCTCCTTTTCATAGCGGTTACTCCTCATTTGTAAATTTTATTATAAATTGGTTTATTGTAGGACTTTTTCTGCTGCCAGAATCCGTCCATTAACTCCACTATTCCCTCCAAATGAAGAACGCTGTAGAACATCCCGTCACAGGGCTCTTCGAGAAGATTCATCGCTCCCCGGAGCACCTTAAATAGCTCCGACTTCAGGTAGGCCCTGAAGTTTTCGATGGTATCCCATTCCTCTATAAGGCAGAGTTCATTTTCATTCTCCAAACTCTGGCAGAAGTCGCAGCTCCGGCATCCCTTCATTGCCCTTATGGAATCGGTCAGGGAAACAATCGCCTGTGACAGTTCCAGGCGCTTCTCAGGAATGACTTTCATTCGCAAGATAACAAGGATCATGCCGATTGAAGTTGCAAACAGCTTGCCAACAAGCCAAAAAAATCAGAAGTGTTGAATTAACAGGTGGTTATATAGATAAAAAGGAACAGAAGATAAGTAAGAAACGATCGGATTGCCCTCAATATTTGGCGGGACCTCAATATATTAAGGGATCCGTTAGGATTCCGGAAAGCCGCCGACTTAAGGATGTGGGATATTTTTCCGCCATCCGCCGCAGTGTTTCCGGGTCGAGAAGATCCGTTTCCATCTCGTCGCCCACCGGAAGCTCCGGGCTGGATAGGTTGGCGGAACTGGAAAGCCGGGTTTTAATCTGACTCCTTGGTCCCCGGCCGGACGATCTCGAGCTTGTGCATTCTTGCTCTCAAGGTGCTCGGGTTTATGCCCAGGATGGCAGCGGCCCCGTCCTTGCCTTCGATGCGCCAGCTGGTTTCGGAAAGGATTTTAAGAATCTGGTTTCGCTCGGTCTCCTCCAGGGTTCTCATGGTAGATGATGATAGGGTGAGGGGCTCCAGTTTGTCTGCCAGATGCAAACTCGGCCCGGGGCACAAGATTACGGCCCGTTCAATGATGCTTTCCAGCTCCCGGACGTTACCGGGCCACGGGTAATCCTGCAGCGTTTTCATCGTCTCCTTGGGAATGGACGTGATCTCTTTTCTAAATTTTCGGGCATATCGCTCTACAAAAACCTCGACCATCAGCGGGATGTCTTCTTTCCGCTGCCGCAGCGGAGGGACCGTGATGGGAAAGACATTAAGCCGATAGTAAAGATCCTGTCGGAACCGGCCCTTGCGGACCTCTTCCTCGAGGTCTCGATTGGTCGTCGCCACAATGCGCACATCGACTTTGATGGTATGGGACGAGCCCAGGCGCTCAAACTCGCTATGTTGAATCACCCGGAGCAGTTTTGACTGGATCTCCAGCGGCAGTTCCCCGATCTCGTCCAGGCAAAAGGTAGAACCATTGGCGACCTCAAACCGACCGATCCGCCGGATATCGGCCCCGGTAAAGGCCCCTTTCTCCCGGCCGAACAACTCGCTTTCAATTAAATTGGCCGGCAGAGCCGCACAGTTGACGCTGATCAGCGGCCGCTCCTTGCGAGGACTCAGGTTGTGGATGGCGGCAGCGATCAGCTCCTTTCCCGTTCCGGTTTCACCAAGAATGAGGACCGTTGTGTTCATAGGAGCGACTTGTTCCGCCCGATAGAGAATATACTTGAGGCCGTCGCTTTTCCCGATAATATGCTCGAATCGATGTTTCATTTTATGTTCGTGACGGAAGTAAATATTTTCGGCCTCGAGCTGATCTTTCATCCTTTTGATTTCAGAAAGCGCGCTTTGAAGCTCGACCGTCCGCTCTTCCACCTGCTGTTCGAGCTCGTTATGGGCTTTTTGTAGCGCCTGATCCATCTTCTTGCGCTCGGTGATATCCACCATTACGACAATAAAGCCAATAGCGCCTTGATAAGCGACAAAAGAATTTGCCCTCAACAGAAAGTAAAGCGGCTTGTTATCTCCAGACATGAAAGTAACCTCAAGCGCCTGGAAGAACTTGTCACGCAATACAGATAGAAGGACAAAGGGAGTCCCGTCGGGACAGGAAAGCTGAAATGCCTCATCAAACGCCTGGGTGAGTGGGCTTCTCCCCAAAAGCCTATTGGTCGACTGACTGGCGCGGATGATTCGGCCCTGGTGGTCGCAAATAACAAATATTTCCGCAGCTTGCAGGAGGATTTGAGTCGTCAGTTTTTCCTCTGCCAACATCGCTTCATTGCGCTTTAGCTCCGACAGGTCGGTAACCACCATGCACACGGCGCCGGGCATATCCATGTGCTGAAGGGGACTTGCGGAAACCAAGACAGGTGCAGAATTTTCAGCGCAGGTCTGCAAGGCCAACTCTGTCTTACTGCGATCCTTTAAACCCCGCTCAATCAATGCCTCAAATAATTGACGGTCTTTTGCTGAAACGTATTGGTAGATTGAAGATCCTATAACTTTTTTTCGGGACGCCTTGACGATATCTGCAAAACGGTGGTTACAGTAAAGGATCGTACCGTCGGGGGCTAGGGTGACGGCTCCTTCGTTCATGGTTTCGACCATGACCCGGTAAGGATGCTCGGCGCCCGTCAGGGTAAAGACCCGGTCGCCTTCTTCCTTCGTTGAGACAACCAGAGCATCCACCTCGTCGCTGCGGATAGCGTGCAGAACTTCCTCGGCTGCCTTCAACCGCGCTGTGGCTTCCTGCAATTCGTCCAAAAGTTGCCGTCGTGTTTTATCCGATGGGTCCATTGATTCGTGATTGGGATTTCTTAAGTTTCAGGGAGGAATAATCCCCCTCTTTGAAAAAGAGGGGCCGGGGGAGATTTTTTAACTGGTGGGCTTTTTACCAAACCACCAAGTCCTTAAATCTCGCCGCCGGCGTCCTCATTCTGACTCCTGTCTTATCCTCCAGCGGCCGGACGAATGTTGAGGCCCACCAAGACGCGCTCAGTGTTGGCCAGATCTCCGATAATCTTTTTAAGTGGCTCGGGAAGCTTCCTTACCAGTGTTGGTATGGCAATAATCTGATCCCCTTTGGCAAGCTGGGGATTCTTTAAAAGGTCGATCACTTCAATGCGGTATTTCCCCGCGAGGTGTTCTTCGCAGATCTTGTTTAAATTAGCAAAAGCTTCTATCGATTTCTGCGTCTGCCCAGCTACGTAAAGCTTTAATTCCCAGGTCTTCAAACCCTTTACGTTTTTTTTGGATTTGGTTGGCGCTTTCGGTTTCATCGCATATCCCTCTTGACGGAGTTCTTGTCTGCCTGGCGAATTTGGACGATGGCCTTGCGTTCCCGGGCAAGGCGTTTGTGCCGTTCTTTTTCTTGTTCATCAACCTTTTTCAGCTCGGCGCTTCCAGCCTCCAGTTCGGCATGTAAGACGGCCATCTGCGCCTTCAACGACTTTCGCTTGTTCTCCAGGTTGAGTTTTCTCAACGCTACCTCCTGCTGATGGGCAAGTTCTGTCTCTTTCTCCCGGGCTTCCAGGGCCAGGCGGGCCGACCCTGTGAGAACTCCCGATGGTCCGGCATAGACATCGATGAGGTTGATACCGTTGTCGGTCAACTGGAACTCGCGGATCTGGTTCGAGCTGTCCATTCCGCGGGACTTGAGGATATATAACACGCGGTTGCGCTCTCCGCCGCTCTCAATGCTTCGAAGCAGAAGCCAGGTATCGGCAAGAGAGGAGATGCCCACCTCCGATTGTTCGATATCGGTGCCGGCAGAAGTCAGGGTGGTGAACAGGGTCGTGATTTGGTTCATCTTCAGAAAATCGATCAACCGGGTCAGCATCGATTTGACATCGAGGGGATCCCCTGAGAATATGAAATTGGTTATCGGGTCAACAACCACAATGATCGGTTTGAATTCGCTGATCGCCTTGTGCATCGTCATGAGGTGGCTTTCCAGCCCGTAAACCGAAGGCCGCTCGGCATGAAATTTTAGAAGTCCTTTCGTCACCCAGGGTTCAAGGTCTATGCCGATGGATCGCATGTTGCGGATAATCTGCGCTTGCGATTCTTCAAAGGCAAAAAAGATGCACCGCTCTTTGCGACGGCAGGCCGCTTCGATAAAAGAGGCAACGACACTGGTCTTCCCCGTTCCAGCCGTACCGGAGAGGAGGATGCTGGCTCCCCGGAAGTATCCTTTTCCTGCGAACATCGTATCGAGGCGCGGGATGCCGGTCGAGATCCTCTGGGTCGTGACAGGGTGGTTGAGCCCGATAGAGGTGATCGGCAGCACGGAAATCCCATTCTCATCAATCAAGAAGGGGTATTCGTTCGTGCCATGGGTGGAACCCCTGTATTTGACGACCCGCAGGCGGCGGGTAGAGAGCTGGTCTGTCACCCGGTGGTCGAGGAAGATGACACAGTCGGAGACATATTCTTCCAGGCCCTGGCGGGTGAACGTATTTTCTCCCTTTTCACCCGTAACGATGGTCGTCATGCCCTTGTCTTTGAGCCATCGGAAGAGGCGGCGCAGTTCGGACCGAAGGATCAGGGAGTTGGGCAACCCTGCAAAAAGTGATTCGATCGTGTCGAGGACGACTCGCTTTGCCCCAATTGACTTGATCGCGTGTTCGAGGCGGATGAAGAGGCCTTCAAGGTCGTATTCACCGGTCACCTCGATTTCGCTACGCTCAACCTGGACATAGTCAAGCAAAAGTCGTTTGGATGCGGAAAGACGGTTTAAATCAAATCCGAGCGAGGCCGCATTTTGGGTCAGTTCTTCGGCGGTTTCCTCAAAAGACATAAAGACCCCGGGCTCATTATAATGGGTAGCGCCCTTGACAAGAAACTCTGTGGCAAAAAGAGTTTTGCCGCTTCCGGCAGCGCCGCAGACCAGCGTCGGGCGGCCCTGGGGCAATCCCCCGCCGATGATCTCATCAAGGCCCTGTATTCCTGTCGGAGTTTTTATAAAGCCATTGACGGTTTTTCCCTTGCTGTTTCCCCGTTTAGGCTGTATATTCATATTTTTCTCCTTGTGCCAAAATGCAACTGATAGATCAATTTAACCGTTCTACAGGTGAAAGAAATGGTGCAAGCTATATATGGACGGCAGAACCTTCAGGCTTGTAAAGACCACAGCTCTTATTATTGTGTAATATAATTTTATAAAAATTATTTACACAGTCAAGAAAAATATGATTCTTTTCGT
>JAFGHS010000182.1 GCA_016930075.1 Deltaproteobacteria bacterium | reverse complement strand
TCTTTCTTTCCCATTTATTTTTCTCCTTCCCGCCCTACACTAAACTATTGGGGGGAAAGTGTCTCACTTATATTGGCACAGAGGGCTTTCGGATATTCCTTTCTGTCGCGTAACTGCATACCAAAATTCACCGAAGCAAGCATTCCCAATGTATGCTGTTGATTTTGGAGCTTAGAGATTATATCAGACAACTCATTCGTCGCTGCCGGAATTAAGAGGTAATCAGCATTACAGAATTCTTTTTGCGGTAATTCGCGAGTTACAAACATCCTGAGACCATTTGTCAGGAGAGATGCCCTAAAGAATGTTGTTATTCCCATTGTGGTTCTCTGTACTGATAATACGACATTATTGACGCAAGCATCAAATACACTATTTTCGAATATTATAATTTTCTTCACTGATGTCTCAGTGAGCAAGAATCGTCGCAGAGGTACTGAGAAGTTGTTCGACAAAAAATTTGCAGGTGTTATGTAAACAAGGGTACCCGATGTTGCCAGCAAGCGAACACCTTGTTCAATAAAAAGATGATAGAGGTCTATTTTGTAGGAAGCAACTACGAATTTTTCTTTGTATACTTTCCTTAGTTTTGGATCATTAGTTTCATCTTGAAGCAGTACATACGGTGGATTTGCAATAATAACGTCAAAACCTTTACTTTTTTGAAATATCTCTGAGAAGTAGATATCGAAATCAAAAGTCTCTTTAGCGTTTGTCAGTTTGTGAATCAATTCATCAATCTGCCGCTTGAGTATCGCCTTCATTTTTGTATTGGTTTCATTGAAGTATTGCTGTTTTGATTTTTCAAGTTGAAAGAAAAGTTCGGTATTGAAAAGGTTCTTCTCTACGCCAAGTAACGAGTTGCCTGACACAATCTTGTAATCGAGATTCGGCAGCGGTTTGATCTGCTTTACATCTTCTTCATCCACGACAAGTGAGAGCCAGAGGCGCAGTTTGGCAATCTCAACCGCCCCTGAATCGATATCCACGCCATATAGGCAGTTTTGAATTGCATGTCGTTTAAAAAAGTACGGAGTCCGCTCATGGATATCGTTGAAATAAGGGGTGAGAGATGAACGGGCACGGATGATTTCTGTCATCATGCCCACCGGGAAGGCGCCAGATCCGACAGCAGGGTCGCAAACGGTTATATCTTTGAGCTTATCGTCAATCAAACGGCTATGGGTTTCAATAGACCCGGGCAGTTCGGGTTTGTAACTTTTCATGCCCGACATGCGGGCTGATTCATAATGAGACGCCTGGTCGCCCGTGTGGATAAATGTTTCAATGTCTTTTCGCGGAACCTGATCTTTTTCTTTGTTTAGTGAGGTGTCGAGATAATTGACGAGGCTTTCCTGACACATGTAGTGGACAATTTCACGGGGCGTATAATATGCGCCCAATCCTTTCCGGCGGTTCTCCTCGATCAGGTTTTCAAAGACCTTTCCAAGCATTTCAGGATCGATGGCTACTTCCTTTTCCAGTGGTTCAGCCTCGTTCACGGTGAAATTGTACCGATCGAAAACATCTAGAACCCCCGTTCCGATAACGCCTTCTTCAATAAAGTCATGATTTGTAAATAGCTTATTGGGAATGTTGATTTCCGTTTTTCGCCAGTCATAGTTGCCCAGCGGTTCGAAAAGCCCACCGTTCAGGAACGGGATACGGCATTGAAAGCGCTTGCACCATGCCTCATGCCCCCGATCAACAGCCAGGGTATCATAGAAAAGCGGCTCGAGAAGATCGTTGAAATAATTATCGCCGTTGCCGTACTTGCCCTCAGCCATGCGGCGCAGGAAATCGTGCGGGCCTGTTCCCCAATCCCGATCCTTTTCGACGCCAAGCCAACCTTTTTTCTGGAGGAAGTATAGAAAGACGATCTGGCCGAGGAGTTTTTTCGCAAAATCAATAGAATTAATTTTCTTTGCCTGAAACTCATCATGAATGACCTTGTCCTTTTTGATGATTTTATCCAATGACTGGTAAATGTTTTCAAACAGGTCAACATAGCGCTTGAAGAATTCCTTGGTGACGGCTTCAACGCTGAAGGCTTCCTCAATGTCCGCCAACGTAGGATCGGTTTTTGTATCCTGTAGCAGGGGAAGAAATCGGGTTTGCGCTGTGTGGCAGCTTTCGCCTTCGCCGACGATGTAAGAGAAGCGGCGGGCAGGGGTAAGGCGAGTTTCCACCCCTATTTTGCCGGATTCCTTTTCTACCGTCGCGTACTCCATTTTGACATAAGAAATACGCCACTGTCTCTCAGATGGCGACACAAATGCAACGAGAGCCGCATCTTTTTCATCTCGCGTTTTGAGGTGATGGGCGACAAAGTTGCGCATGGCCGTGCGGGCACGCGCCATAGTAGTTTCGCTGTTCAGGTGAACGATCAGCACATCCAATGTTTCATGATCCGGAGAGGTATAGGTACCCAGCCTCTCGTAGCGACTGACGTGGTTTTTGAAGGCATCTTTGACATATGTACTGTTCCATGTCTGGGCTTTTCTTTCATTAATATGGTTCAGCAGATTGAAAGTAAAGTTTTGAAATCGGGTCTTGTCAAAGCCTTGGGTGAACGTCGTACGAATAAGGGTGTAGGACTGGTCGCGGTTCATTTGTCCTCCAAAAGATAAGATGACAGGATCACTTCACGCGGGCTTAATCCGCGTGCCATCAGTTGTGCACGGGTTGACTGAAAAAACAACGGCGAAATATCACGCTGCAAAATTCCTAAGACCTTTAAGGGATGGCTCTCTTTCTTCATCGCTTCAGCGACCTTCTTTGTTGTTGGCTTCGGTAGCGCTCCATCTAATAGCAATTGGACGACCTTTTGAATGTAAAGCTCATCATCCTCTGTGAAACCGTGATAATGGCGAATGTCTTTTGCCTTCAGACGCTTCAAAATGTAAGCATCATTTGCCGCACCTTTTTGTTTGGGGATGGCATCATCCAGTTCCGGACTGGTTGCCGCCTCAATGGCGTGCTTGTTTTTTTCTAAAAGCGTATAGAAATCATGGGGGATGTCTTTGCGGTTTTCCCCCTTATCAGCCGGTTTGAGGGTTTTAGCTGTCGTGAAAAAGTCGAGCTCAAAAGCTTCCGCAGTGCCCGGTGAGGCCAGGAAAAACTTGTCAAGCCGACCTTGACGGAAATAGGTGAGCAGAGCCGGGAACTCTTTAACACCAGCAACGTTATCGGCTGAAAATAATTTAGTCGAACGGGCCTTCTTGGGCAACCGCTTTATGCGCGTGAAGAGATCGGGCTCATTATCGCGTATTTCCCTGATTTCCTTTAGATATTCAAGTTCACTTTCTTCGTCTTCATCTTCGCCTGTAATCGTCTTCTTGGAGGTCAACTTGGCAAAGAGATCATGGGACTTAATTTCTTCGCCTTCCGTCAGCAGCCGTGCATCGGCGCCAAGCATCTCGATGAAGGCGTGTATCTTGGCCTCGGCGGCTTCCTTTAGTTTAATCACGTCGTTGCTCTCTTCCGTCGGGAAGAAGTTGTAGGTATAGATGTTGTCGAACGTGGTATCCACACGATTGACGCGTCCGACGCGCTGAATAAGACGGGTCGGATTCCAGGGTATGTCATAGTTTACCACAATATTGGATCGATGCAGGTTGACGCCTTCGGAAAGCACTTCGGTGGCTACTAATATCCGGTATTTGTCTTGCGGGTTGAATGCGCGGGCATCGAAATTAGCAATGACTTCCTTTCGAATGGAATCATCAGAACTTCCTGTAAACAGCAATACTTTGGAATCAATATCATCAGCAATCTGTTCACGAAGATATTCCGCCGTCTCCTTGGATTCTGAGAAAATGATAACCTTGCCCTTCTTTAGAATACGGTCATTCTTGAGAACATCGCAAAAGGCTTCCCATTTGGGATCGCGGGAGATCTTTTTCCAAAGCATTTGGATTTTTTTCAGGATCATGCGATCGGATTCCAGATCACGGAGAAAATCTGCATTAAAATCTTTTGCGGCCAGTCGTTCGGCCTTGTCCTGATCAAGCAGATGATCAATCGCTTCCTGATCGTCGGTTTCGAGAAGTTCAAAAATTTTGTTGATATGTTTCTTACTGATGTAAACGTTTCCTTTGTGAAACTCTTCAATGAAGCTGTCATAGGAGTGGATAAACCGCTCAAGACTCAGACGAAATGCATGAAAGCTGCTCTCCAGTCGCTTTATAAGGAGTATCTTCATGAACTTCGCGAGGTTTTGCTGACTCTGCACCTCGCGATGCTCTCGTTTGCCCACATAATAAGTCAACGGCTTATAGCGGGCATAAGTAAAATCTCTTGTTATCAATCGAACCGTTTCAATAAAAACATCGTTTTCAGTTTTGTTGAACTGGTAGAAAAGAGGTTGGGGGTCTGCGACGTCTGGGAACTTGAGCCCCTGGCGTGTCAGATCCTCCCCGTAGTATTTCATGATTTCTTTTCTTGTTCTTCTGATCATTAAGTATTTAAGGATTTGTTCACGCGTCTGCTTGGCGTTGGCTTGAACAGTAGCAAAATAATCTTCTCTGTTGATCTGTCGGTCTAGTCCATTGAGACGCTTTTCGAGGCGCGTGAAGAAGGCTTCAAGGTTGCGAACATTGGGAATGGTGCTGTTCTTCCCGTTTTGAAAAAGTTTAACCTGGCTGAGAATATCCCGCGGTGTATTGTTGAGTGGCGTTGCCGAAACCAGAATCACCCGCTTCCCTTTACAAATCTGCGCCAACATTTCATAGGTTTGATTTGTCTCCGTACGGAAGCGGTGCGATTCATCAATAAAAACATTGGTATATTTTAATACGTCACGGTTCAGGAGGTCTTCCAATTTTCCAATGGATTCAAAATCGGTATGTGGAACACGGAAATCTCCAAAAACGTTAGGCCAAGATCCGCGATTGTTCTTATCCAGCAAGTGCGGCGGTGCAATCACCAATGATCGGCCATCCAGTTGTTGGGCCAGCAAGGCCGCCATGTAGGTTTTGCCGAGGCCAACAACGTCGGATAAAAACAGACCTCCATATTCCTGGAGCACTTTACGGGCACTCAGAACGGCCTCTTCCTGATACTTCAATCGTTTGAAATCGTCAGGTACGTAAATATCTTCGAGTTCATCCGGCCGATTCAGCTCATCCCGAAAATATTCATACAGGAATTTCAAATAAAGTTCATAGGGCGTAAAATTGGCAAAAGGAGATCGGTTAACAATGGTGTCTTCATATGGTTGTGCGACATCAACGGCCACAGCCCAGAGCTCATTAAACTTGGCGATGGCGAAATCATAGTCTGCGCGGTTTTTCAGTTCTACATTGAACTCAAGATTGTCTTGGAGCCCGGATTGGGTAAGGTTGCTTGATCCCGTGATCACACGCCCCTTGTCCATAAACCCTTCATTGAAAGTCATGATGTAAACTTTCGCATGGAGTTTTTCGCCGGGATAGGCCTTGATCTCCAACTTGCTTGACCGAATCCATTCGATAAATTTGTGCACACCTTTTTCTATCTCGATACTATCTTCCGAGTTTTCGAATTCGGAGAGCACCTTATCGGGGATTTGCTCAATTACGGCCGCGTGGGACTGTAGCGGTAATTCGCCCTGTCCTTTGGCTTTTTGTAAAAGGTAAAATGCCGGGCGATCTGTATGTAGGCCAATCAGGATGCGAATCTTCTCGACATTTTCCAATGATGGATAGAGCTTATAAAAGCCGCTAATGAAAAAGTAGCCGACCAAGCAGTCAAAGAAGCGTGCGTCCTTCTTGAGCAAGACGGCAAAACGATCACTTAGGGTTTTTCCTGATTCATTAGTAAGGAAGGTTAGATCAGATGACATGGTGAATTTCTCCAATTAATATTCCTTATAAACACATAAAGCCGCTCTCCATACAAGATAATGGTTTTGGATGGTCAGTCTGCGATACCCCTACAAATATTTGCCAACACGCAACGATGTTTTAGGGCAGCGTTGTAAGCAATTCCGAAGCGCCAATCGGCGGAAATGTCTCCCCCTGCATCCCGTAAATCACGATCGATAATCCGGAGAAGATCGGTGATTTCCTTTTTGACGTATTGCTGAAGGCCGTCGGGCATTATTTATACCTCACCCAAAGATACTGCAAGAATCTCAACCAACGGCGGAAGGTCTACTTGAACGGTCTTCCAGAGGATATCCAGGTTGATATCGAAATAGGCATGAACCAGACGGTGACGCATGCCGATAATATCATCCCAGGGAATCTCCGGCAGAGTGCGCCGTGTATCCTCCGCTACCTTATAAGCGGCTTCTCCAATGATCTCGACATCCTTGACCAGGGAAAGCGTCAATTTGCGGTCGTCGTCCAGATCCTCACGGCGGCTGTATCGGACAAATTCAACGGCTTCACGGGCGGCATCGAGCATATGCCTCAGACGGATAAGGTCATCCTTGCGCATACTGCACCTCCGCCTCATTCAAAACGTCTTGACGGAAATAACGGCTCAGATCTTCCGGCGTGCGCAAATCCACCTTGCGCCCGCCTAAAAGTGCCGAAAGGTCGCGTTCCATGCGCGCCATTCCGAACAAGCCGGGGATATATTCCGGTTCGAATTCGACCAGAATATCAATGTCGCTGGCCTCATTGAAATCGGAACGTAAAGCGGAACCAAAGACCGCCAGTCGCCGGATGTGACGACGACGGCAGAAATCGGCAATCTGTTCTTTCGGAAATAGTACTTGATTGCTCATTTTACACCTCCACAGGGGCAAACATTCGTTCTTTGAAAAGCTTCTCCAGCGCCTCGTGTCCCTTGGCGGATTTTGCTTTTTCCAGTGCGGCCAGATATTCCTTGCCTGCATTGGTTGTGATGTAATTTTCAGATAAAATACCTGCTGCATCCAGAGCATCATCACCCAATGATTCCTGTACTTTCTTTTTTGCGGCATCCAG
>JAFGHS010000181.1 GCA_016930075.1 Deltaproteobacteria bacterium | reverse complement strand
TTTCATCCGGCGGTGCTGCGCCTGATTGCCATGACGGCCGCGGCTGCCCGGGAGGCCGCAAAACCCATCGGCATGGCGGGCGACATGGCAAGTAACGCCTTGGCTATCCCCCTGCTCCTGGGGCTGGGATTTACATCGTTTTCCGCTACGGCCCCGCGTATTCCTGAGGTTAAGAAAACCATCCTGTCTGTGGACAGCGCAGAGGCGCGTCGCCTGGTCCGTGATGTTTTGGGAATGCAGGATACCCCATCGGTGCTCGCCTGTTTACGAAAGTGGCGAAATTTGTAAGGAGGATCAGGAGATGGCGGCTTCGGCTATGAACCTGCCTTATATTGCAGCGTCTCGAATCAACGTTTATCAGACTTATCGGGGGTTTTTTTGAAGCTGCTGATCAAGCGCATCACGCCGAAGACAAGAAAAACCACGCCCAGCAGAGAGACAAAAAAAGCATTAAAAAGCGATGTGCCGCCGTCAGCCGTTGGCAGGTTATGATCCGGATTCGATAGGTCATAGCGTATTTTCAGGGCGCCGCCGACTTTCGCAACATCCCAGTGAGGCTTTAACACAGTGCCTGTGGAATGCATTTTTTTGCCGTTGTTTGTCGAGAATTCGTAATCCAGGTAGTAAATCGTGTTGCCGTCCGAACCGCGTGCAAAATGCTTATGGGTCACAAGGCCGATGGCGTTGCCCCCATAACTTTCTACACGATGATATTCCAAAAATATTCCCCATGCAGCATAGAATAAAAGGAAACTCAAGAAAAGTGATATGGCGACGGGTATGATCCTCGATATTGAAAATTTTGATCCCATAAAGCGACTCCCCATTTCAGAATGTCTCTTCACAATAGATTTGCAGCAACCAATCTCTGAATGATGTCTTACGGCATAACAAAAGTTTAGAGAAGTGTCGAAGGATATTTTCCCCGGTTCTTTGATTATGGCTGAAATATTTCGCATGTGATATGCAGGCTTTTCATGTATAAAAAAAAGTTGGCGGGGCGGATCAGTTAATATATAAAGGGACATGAAGGCAGGGATCATGTCGTATGCCTGATAATCGGTAATATCCCCTGCGATGACAGCATCCTGAAAAGTGTATATAGAATGGAGTTCATCATGCATGACGGTTTTCTCAAGGGAAAGATCATCACGACCGTATCACAGACAGATTTAAGCCACAGCCAGCGGATCGCCACGGAAGCGGGCCAAAAATTCGACATCACCTCCATACTTGCCCCGATGAAATTCAGCGGCGGCGAGTTCAACCCGATGCATGTTCTGTTGAAAGATCTTCACAGCCGGGGCTTCAACTTCGATCCCGCGCAGGCCTATAAGGGCCTCACGGTATATATCATTAAAACGGCCGGGCCCTTCAAGGAACCGGAAGAAATGATTTCGAGGGTCGGGAAAACCGCCTATTCATTCAAATACGAATACGGCGCCGAGAAGGTTATCGTTGTCGCCACGGACCTTGACAACGGACGGGCCGAACGGGGGCCCAACGAAGATGAAGCCCAGATCGGGTACATGAACGCCGTCCGGCAGATGGCCCACACCTGGAAAGGCAATGGGGTGGATCAGGTTCTTGCCATGCATGTGCACAATCCAAAGATCATGGAAATTTTCCAGAAGGAGTTCGGCAATCCGCATCATGAAGTCCTGGTGAATGTAAGCCCCGTTTATATATACGCCGACTATCTGATGAGATTCTCGCGACTTCAAATGGACGGCAAGCTCGATAACGGGGGAAAAGACGTGGTGTTCCTGGCGCTTGACAAAGGCTCCTATCCCATGGTCAAGGAGCTGTCCGATATTATGGCGCTGCCCAAATCAAGAATTGTCCGGTTCAAAAAAGCCAGGGCCGTTCCGAATGATGCCAACAGGCTCCATGTCGACCTGGAAGAGCCTTATGAAGAAGGCATCCTGGAGGGCAAGGACATTATCACTCTCGACGACATCATCGATACGGGCGGTACGCGCATCAAGGTAAACCAGTGGATCGAACAGGATTACGAACAAAAGCATTTGGGAAAACCGCGGGCGTATCACGATATATTCACGCACGCCGTCCTTGCAGGGCAGTCGTTTGTGGACACGCAGCGGCGGATCAGCCAGGAAATGCCTAAACTCCGGGAGATCATTTTGTCCAACTCGCGGCCTTACATCGACGACCATGTGGACTACCACAAGTTCAAAACGATGACGACGATTATCCGGACGGCCAAGATATTCGGCGACATCATCAGAAGCGGCCTGCTCACCGCTGCATCCATACGTGATCGGCATAAGGACCTCTACAAGCAGGGCATGCTCCATAAAAACATCTATGACATCAAAAGAAGCTCTTCGTTCGATTCGAGCATCGAGGCCGTCCCTGAAGGCTTTATCAGGCAATTGAGCGTCGATTGGGAAAGATGAGAGGGGAAAAACAGGCGAATCAAATTTTTCATCCATCCGGTGCCCGCCCGTCGCAAATCCATCGTGAACCGGCTTGACAATTCCCGGTCAGGACAACATAATGGTTCCGCAGCATAACGGCAGGAGAACGCATGTTCCGGCAACTGCCGTTAAAATCGTCCCTTGATTAATCACCATGGAAAGGATTTTCCCATGAAACGAATTTCGATCCCCTCAAGACTTTGGTATGAAAATAAGGAATGGGACCTGACCTTCCCCGACCGCTGGGAGGTGGACAACCTGACCTCGCCCGGCCTTGATAAGCCGGGGCTTTCTTCCGCTGAAATCGGTGAGAAGATCGCCCGTCCCGTGTCCGGCCCTGCCCTGGAGGAACTGGCAAAAGGGAAGAAACAGGCGGTCATCGTCTTTGACGATATGACGAGGCCCACACCCGTTTCCGCCGTCGCCCCCCATGTCCTTACCGCCCTCCACCGGGCGGGAATGAAAAAGGAGCAGATCCGGTTTATCTGGGGATTGGGGAGTCACGGCGCTTATGACATGATCAACGCCCGGAAAAAGCTGGGCGATGAGATTGTCGAAAACTACCGCGTTTATAACCACGATCCGTTTCAGAACACCGTCCGGGTGGGCCGGACGCCGACGGGCGTGGAGATTTGGCTCAACCGCGAGTTCATGGCCTGCGACCTGAAGATTGCCGTCGGCTGCATCACGGCCCATGTCCATGTGGGGTTCGGCGGCGGGGGAAAACTGATCCTCCCCGGCGTGGCCGGCATCGAATCGATTATTCAGTTCCATAACCAGTTATTCCGCGACCCCTCCAGAACAGGTTTGGGCAATTTCGACAACAATATCATGCGTGCCGAATGCGATGCCGCAGGCGATCTTGCGGGTCTTGATTTCAAGATCGACTGCCTGATCAACCGCCGGGGCGAGATTACCAACCTTTACGCCGGGCCTTTCAAGGAAACCCATGCCAAAGGCGGCGAGGAGGGAAAAATCCATTACGGCATCCCGTTTGCCACAGGCTACGACATCGCCGTGGGGAACGCCTACGGGAAGGCCAACGAATCGGCCATTGCCATAGGACTTGTCATGGCGGCCCTGAAGCGCAATACCGGCACGGGCGTCCTGATCTCCGACGCCCCGGAAGGGCAGGTTCCCCACTACGTCATGCGCGGCTGGGGGAGCGATTACGGCGGCAGGCATTTCAGCCCGAGACCCAAGGGCTGGATTCCCCGGATTATGAAGCAGCTCATCGTCATGAGCCCCAATCCCGACCCGACGTGTCTTGATCTTATCTGCAACAATGACGATGCGACCTTCGTCAAGACCTGGCCGGAAACCCTGGCCATGCTCGAAAAGGAATATCCCGGCGGGGCGAAGGTGGCCGTCATCCAGGACGGGACGATGCAGTACATGAAAAAGCCGGAGGTCTGAAACGTCATCTATGAAAGTTATTGATATTGAATGCGACATCCCGACCCGCGAAGTCTATGAAGCGGAGCTAAAAGCGTTGTATGAAAGCGGCGCTGAGGGTACGGCAAATTACATCAACATCTTTGGCCCCAAATGGGCTGCCGAGGCGGGCATGTCCCTGGAGGAGTTCGAGGAAGCCAAAAAAACCATGACGCCTCTGGAGGTGAGAAGAAAAATCACCGAAAGATCCATGCAAAAAAACGCCATGACGGAAGAGGCGTTCATCAAAATGCTGGATGATGCGGGTGTGGTCTATGCCTGTATCGGGACGGGTCGGCATGCCTCCGTCGAACACACCGCGGCATTGGCGGCCCGTCACAAGGATCGCCTGATCCCCTGGGCAAGAATCAGCCCGAAAGCGGGCGTGCCGGGCGTCAGGGCTTTGGAGCATGCGGTCAAGGAACTCGGCATCCGGGGGCTGGAAGTATCGACTTTTCGCGAGCAGCTTTATCCCAACGACAAGAAGTATTACCCTTTATATACCAAGTGCGTGGAGTTGGATATTCCGGCCCGCATCTATTGCACGATGAACTACGCCCCCGATCGCGCCATGGATTTCGGCCGTCCGATTTTTCTCGATGAGGTGGCGCGTGATTTTCCGGAGCTTTCGATCATCGCCGCCCTGGGCGGATGGCCGTGGGTGCCGGAGCTTGTCGGTCTGGCGCGCCGGCACGGGAATATTTATATTGATCTGGCGGCCCACCGCCCGAAGCACGTTGCCAAACCGGGAAGCGGCTTCGAGATGCTGCTTCAATACGGAAACAGCCTTCTTTCGGAGCGGATGCTCTTTGCGAGCTCATGGATCACCCTGGGTTTGCCTCTCCGGCAGATCGTACAGGAAACCCTGGAATTACCCTTGAAAGACTCGGTAAAACCGAAATGGATGTATGAGAATGCGGCCCGGATACTGAAGCTGTGAAGAGATCAACACCTCTTTAATATGGAGGTCACATCCACCATGAAGACCATGCTAAAGGGATTTATTCTGAGCCTGCTGGTTGTTGTTATTGCGGCGGCAGCTTTAATCGGGATTTACGCGCCCATGCGGGCCCGGAATCTGGAGGCGAAATACACCAAGTTCCGGGCCGAATTCCAATCTACCCACGATGCCATCGATGCCGGGTTTAATCATCATGAACGGATCGTCAACGGAATCAAGTGGCACTATGTGGACGAGGGGGCGCCCAAGGGCCGGGTCATCTTGTTCCTCCATGGCCTTCCGGAAGGCTGGTACTCCTGGCGCTACATCCTTCCTCTCATAGACGCCAATTATCGACTCATTGCCATTGACATGAAAGGCTACGGCCGTTCGGACTTGCAGGACAAAAATTATGACTGGCATCATGTGGCCCGTCAGACCGTCGAACTGATGGACGCACTGGATATCCGAACATTCTTTGTCGTGGGGCACGATTGGGGAAGCCTGATCGGCAGCGTTCTGGTTCACGATCATCCGGCGCGCATCCGGGGCTTCGTGCGCATGGAGGCGGATCTGATTCCGAAAACAGGCCATGAAAGAATCTTAACCCTCCTGAAGAAACCCCAGTGGATCTTGTTTAGGATCAACAGAATCGCCACCTATCTGATGCGGGACCCCGGCTTTTTTATCGACCGTGTATATAAAAGCCGCATGGTCACCTCTTTGAAAAAGGTCGACCGGGATTATCTGGTGTACGAATTCTCCCGACCCGGCGTGGCACAGATAAACCCGACCTATTTCAATGGGAAGAACTGGGACCTCGACACAGCCATCGGGGAAATTTGTAAAAACAACTTTTCTTTCCCCGTGTTACAGTTGCAGGCCGACCGCGATCCCGCCCAACCGCCGTCCCTGTTTACGGACGTTTCTGTAAAATGTCCCAACGTCCGGATGGAATGGATTAACAATGCCAGCCATTTCGACAATTTCGACCAGCCCAGACAGGTGGCCGATGCGATCAATCGTTTCGTCAACGCCAGTAAATAGAATCGGCGGCAATCATAACGACCCCACGGGTACGCCGCGAGGCGAAATAATTCCCACCTTTTCTAAAAAAAGGGGGGGGGGAGGGATTTCGAAGTTCAGCAAGGCTGTTCTCAAAGGAGACACGATAATGGAAGGATGGAGCGAAGAAGAAATCAGGAATAAAAATCTCATGGCGCCCTGCGGATTATACTGTGGCGCCTGCGGCGTCTATATTGCCACACGGGATAAAAACGAAAAATTCAAAGCAGTTATGGCAAACCTCTACCAGACAAAGCTTGGGGAAACGGAATGCCTGGGATGCATGCAGGCCGATCCGCCCCCAAAGCTCTACAACTATTGCCGGATGTGCTCAATCAGGGATTGCGTCAAATCAAAAGGGTTTTACTCCTGTCATCAATGCAAAGAGTGGCCATGTGGAATGATCGAAAATTTCGGATTGGCGACGGGCTTTCGGGTCATGAAGCGAACCATCCCTCTGTGGCGCAATAAAGTCGCCGAACATGGCGATGAGAAAGGATGTATCGAGTGGGCCAGGGCCGAACTGGATCGCTATCATTGTTCGACCTGCGGCAAGCCGCTTTTCCGCGGCGCCCAGCAGTGCCGGGCCTGCAAAAAGCCTGTGGCCGATGAACTGGACGGGACATTATCATAAGATTTTTGTCGCTCCTGACAAGTTTTTTCATCATTCAACAAATTACCTGCCATTGATCAGGGGACATCATTAAACCGGTCTCATCGTCAATTTCATTTGACACCTCCAATTTCGGATGTTAGAAAAATGATGACGTTACAAATAGTCGTCACACCGGTGAGAACGGATATCCGGTTGTTTTGAAACGATTCTTGTTCCCTGGATTCCGGCGGTCGCCGGAATGGTAATATCATAATCCTTTCGGTCATATAATCGGGAGCCCCGTTACTAAAGGGACGGGATTTCAGCCTGTGGTGGAAGGACAAGGAAAGAACCTTAATAAACGGGAGGATGTTGTTGGTGAAAAGCGGTTACCAGGATTTAATCATCATCGGGATCAACCAAGTCGGCTTGAAAAGGGGGAGGTTAGAGAAGATGGATGACCAAGAACAGAGCCTGGGGCAAAAGGAACTTCGGGAAGGGGTTCTCGATGCGCACCTTTGCGTGGGCTGTGGGGCCTGCGCCTACCTGTGTCCCTATCAGGTTATTTACAAAGACCAGACGATCATACTGCATGATTGTGATTTGAAACAGGGCAGATGCTATGCCTTTTGTCCGAGAACGCCCACGGATTATGATGCGGCGCGCAGGAGGCTTTTTGATGAAAAGGACCTGACGCCGGAGTTAGGCCCCGTGAAGGGATTCTATATCGCCCGTGCGAAAAGCAAGGCCGATCGCAAAAAAGCGCAGCATGGCGGAACGGTATCGGCCCTCATGGCCCTGGCCCTGGAAGAGGGCATCATTGATACGGCCGTTGTCGCCGAGGGCGAAGCCGATTTTCTCCATCACAGCGTGGCGGTAAATGATCCGAAGGAAGTCAAAAAAAGGGGGAAAAGCAAGTTTATCGTCTCTCCCACGGTGGCTCAGTTCAATAAGGCTGCCGCGGGAGAAGCTCAGAAAATAGGCGTCGTGGCGACACCCTGCCAGGCCCAGGCTTTTGCCAAAATGCGGATGAAGCCCATAGCCGGCAAGGAAAGCAACATCGACAAACTTCAACTGGTCATCGGCCTGTTTTGCGGCTGGGCGCTGAACTGGCGCAGTTTTACGGAACTGCTTTCCCGCAGCACTCCCTTAAAAACGATTACCGGCATGGACAAACCGCCGGGAACGCAGACCGTAGAAATCTTTACAAAGAGCGGGACCATTTCCCTGTCCGTGGATGACATCGACAAATGTGTTCGCGAGGCCTGCCGTTACTGCATCGATTCCACCGCCGAGTTTGCCGACATTTCCGTCGGTTCGGCGCGGCTGCCGGAAAGCTGGGACGAAACGAAGACCTGGAACCAGGTCATCGTGCGGTCCGAGAGCGGCCAAAGATTGATGGAACGGGCGCGCGCCAAAGGCATTCTCGAATTCCACGACGTGCCGGAAGGCAATTTCGCCGAGCTCAAAAAAGCGGCGGTGGAAAAGAAGAAAGGCGCCTTGGGACAGATAATCAAAAAAAGCGGCGATTCCAACAACCTGATCTATCTTGACAGGAATGATCCGGTGGTGAAAGCGATGATGGGCTGAAGGTTACAGGATACGGAGGGCACCATGTCAAAGCTAATTGAACAAAATGAAGGCGCTCAGCATCTCTATATGGGCAATGAGGCTATTGCGCGGGGCGCCCTGGAGGCGGGGATCAGCGTGGCGAGCGGCTATCCGGGAACGCCGTCTTCGGAGATCATCGAAAACCTTGCCAAAGTGGCGGGCGAGCGTAATCTCTATGTCGAATGGTCGACGAACGAAAAAGTGGCCCTCGAAGTGGCGGCGGCGGCGTCCTTTGCCCGGCTTCGCTCCATCTGCGTCATGAAGCAAAACGGCGTCAATGTGACGTCCGATTTCTTTCTTCATCTGGCCTTATCGGGGACGCGGGGCGGTATGGTTCTTGTCACCTGCGAAGACCCCGGCGCCCTCTCCGGCGTCAACGAGGGCGAATCGCGGTATTTTTCACAGATGCTCGAAGTTCCCCTGCTGGAACCGGGAGACATTCAGGAAGCCAAAGACATGACCAAATGGGCCTTTGAGCTTTCGGAAGAACTCCGGAGCATCGTCATGCTGCGCAGCGTCACGCGCATGTCCCACGCCAGCGGC
>JAFGHS010000180.1 GCA_016930075.1 Deltaproteobacteria bacterium | reverse complement strand
GCGATACCGTCGCCGGGGGTTGGGCACGTCTGGCGGCAAAAATCAAAGAGATTCGGACGGCGAAAACCGGGGCCGGCAACGCCGTACTGCTTGTGGACAGCGGCGATTTTACCATGGGCACCGTTTACGACCTGCTTTGGAATACCGATCCGGCGCCGCTTAGGTTCATCAACAGCATGCAATATGACCTGATCACCTGGGGAAACCATGAATTCGATTACGGCCCGGAGAAACTGGCGACGATGATCAACAGGGCAAGGGCCGCAACGGGCGGTTTCACCGTACCGATCATTGCCACAAATACGGTCTTTGACGGCATCGCCGGAACGGCGGATGACGGTCTGGAAGCCCTGAAAAACGCAGGCGTCATCATCAATGACTACTATGTGAAAACATGCGCCAACGGACTGAAGGTCGGCGTGATCGGCCTCATGGGAAGACAGGCGGACGCCTACTCCCCCAACGCACCACCCGTCTCTTTCAAAAGCGATTACGTAAACGATGCGGTAAAGACCTTCATTCAGGGAAAAGTGAACACCCTTCGCAATACCCTGGGGGTTCATGTCGTTATTGCCCTGTCCCATTCGGGGATTATCGATCCCAACGGAACCCCTTCCGGTGACGATGTTATCCTGGCCCAAAATATCACCGGCATCGATATCATTTTGTCAGGGCACGAACACGCAAAGACAAATGCTGTCGTTCCGGTTGTCAATGGAAACCATACATCCTACATCATCTGCGCCGGTGTAAACGGGACAAATCTTGCCCAACTCGATTTCACCGTGAATCTCACGCAAAGAAAAATCAGCACGACGCCCATCCTCACCAATCACGCCATCAACGACACCATCATGGGGGATGCGGGGATCAACACCCTGGTGCAAACGATGAACGCATCCATCAACAACATGCTGAATCCTCTCGGCACGAGCCTGTCGAGCGTCGTCGCCACATCAGACATCACCCTGGGAGAACCCCCCATGATTCAGGAGTTTGGCCTGGGCAATCTTCTGGCCGACGCGGTACGGTATGTAGGAACGGAAAACGGCATCCCCACCATCGGCACCTTTGCAAACGGCGTCATCCGCGACACGATCAGGAAAGATCAGGTGATGTCCTTTGCCGACCTCTTCGCCGTCACGCCCATGGGCATGACGACGGACGACACACAGAATCCGCTCCTGCCCGGTTATCCGCTTCTCAAGATCTATGTCGACGGCAATGAGGTGTGGGACCTTTGCAAGTTCGATGCAACGATCATGGCCTTTCAGGCTTATCCGGCATATTATGTGAGCCTCTCGGGCCTCAAATGCACCTTTTCGGGCACAACGGTCAACGACGCTGCATTTTACGCGTGGAATGATTATACCTCTACAGGACCGGCAACAACGATTCCCAAGGGCATGGGAGCCCTCTATCCCGTCATTATTGATAAATATACGATGGACATGATTTTGAGCGACGAGATACAGTTTTTGCTGGCATTGGTCGGCGTATCCCTGCAGCCGAAACTTTCAGACGGCACGGTCATTGACCGGAACAACCTGTTGAGCGCCCGTCTCGACAGAGATGCGGCTGCCGCGGGGGCACAGGAATACAGCGCCTGGATGGCCACATTGAAATTCTTCACCGACACGGGAGCGCTCAACGGCACCATACCGGCGGTACCCTATGATCTATCGACAAAACGGATGATCGCCCAGTAAGGAAAAAATAACGAAAAAAGGCAGGCGACATGGAACGTCGCCTGCCTTTTAATTATTGTTATATTGGCTCTCCGCTATGATTTTTTAGCGGCAGCCTTTTTCTTCGTCTTTTTCTCGGCTTCATCCTTGATGCATTCGATGAACGACACGGGGGCATTGTCGCCCACACGGTTCCCAACCTTGATGATGCGGGTATAGCCGCCCATCCGGTCACGATACCGCTCCGACAGTTCGCTGAATACCTTCGCAACGACATCCCTGTCCCGGATATAGGAAAGGGCCTGCCTGCGGGCATGGAGATCGCCCCGTTTGCCGAGGGTGATCATCTTTTCCGCCACCCTTCGCAGCTCCTTCGCCTTGGCATCCGTCGTGAGTATTCGTTCATCTTCACTCTTGAACAGGGAAGTCACCATATTTCTGAACATGGCTTTCCTGTGAGCTGATGTTCTTCCGAGTTTAACACCTGCATTTCCGTGACGCATGGGTCCTATTCCTTTCCATCAACAGAAGAGTCCTACAATTACCCTTCGTCTTCGTTTTCTGATTGTTTCTTTTCTTCTTTATATGAGGGGAAATCGATCTTCATACCGAAACCCAATCCCATTTCTCCAAGGATTTCCTTTATTTCGTTCAGTGATTTCCGGCCGAAATTTTTCGTCTTGAGCATTTCCGCTTCCGTTTTCTGAACCAGCTCGCCGATCAGATTGATGCCGGCGTTTTTCAAACAATTAGCGGAACGAACGGACAGTTCCAGGTCATCGACATTCTTCATGAGGTTCTCATTGACGCTTTCCGGCTCCTCAACTGCCGGCGCCTGTTCCTCTTCCTCCACCTCTTCGAAGTTGATAAAGATGTCGAGCTGCTCTTTCAATATCTTGGCGGCATAAGCCACGGCGTCTTCGGGAAGGACGCTGCCGTCCGTCCATACCTCCAGAATCAGACGGTCGTAATTGGCCACCTGCCCCACCCTTGAATGGGCAATCGTATAATTCACCTTTTGAATCGGCGAATATATGGCATCGATGCTGATCGTCCCTTCCGGTTGGTCAAGAATCCGGCTTTTATCGGCAGGTTCATACCCTTTGCCCATCTTCACCGTCATTTCCGCTTTAAACGGAAAATCCCCGGACAGGGTTGCAATGACATGATCGGGGCTCAGGATTTCCACCGTCTCGTCGGTGATAATATCACCCGCCGTGACAACCCCTTTTTTCGACGTATTGATGCGGATCACCCTCGGCCCGTCCGAATGAAGCTTCACACGGACGCCCTTCAGGTTTAAGATGATGTCCGTGACATCTTCCTCAACGCCGGGAACGGTTGAGAATTCATGAAGGATGCCGTCGATTTTTACCGAGACAATCGCCGCCCCCTGAATAGACGACAGCAAAACCCGTCTCAAAGCATTTCCCAGCGTAATGCCGAACCCCCTTTCCAGGGGCTGACAGGAAAATTCGCCATAAAAGCGCGTATGTGTGCTTTCGTCGATCTCTACTCGTTTTGCCCGTATGAGGCTACGCCAGTTCCTTTGCATTTCTCAATTCCCCTACCCTTCGGGTCGATTTATAATACCATGATAGACAGCTTGTCTTACAGACTACTTGGAATAAAGCTCAACAACCAGCTGCTCCTGAATCGGCATCGTCAAGTCTTCGCGTGTCGGAAGCACCTTCAAGGAACCTTTAAAATTGTCCTTGTCCACTTCCAGCCACTGCGGGACACCTCTCCTTGCCACAGTATCCATCGCCTCAAGAATCTTTACCACTTTCCGGCTTTTTTCTCTGACCTGGATTTCACTTCCGACCTTGACCAAATAAGACGGTATGTTCACGGTCTTGCCGTTTACCGTAAAGTGATTGTGCCGCACAAGCTGCCTTGCCTCGCTGCGGGAGTTGGCAAAACCCATGCGAAAGACCATGTTGTCAAGACGCCTCTCCAGAAAAATCAACAGATTGGTGCCGGTAATGCCTTTTTGTTTATCCGCTCTCGCAAAATACCCCCTGAACTGCTTTTCCAATAAGGCGTACATCCTCCGGAGTTTCTGCTTTTCCCTTAACTGGACGCCGTAATCCGACGGTTTCCGACGCAGTTGACCATGCTCACCGGGAGCATAACCGCGCCTCTCAAAAGCACACTTCTCAGAGTAGCACCGATCCCCTTTGAGAAATATCTTTACTCCTTCTCTCCTGCATAACCTGCAAACAGATCCTCTGTATCTTGCCAAGATTCCACTCCTACATTCTCTGTGTGTTAAAGTTTATTGTTAGACCCTTCTTCTTTTCGGCGGCCGGCATCCGTTATGGGGAATCGGCGTCACATCCCTGATCAGACTGATATTCAATCCCGCAAGCTGCAGAGACCTCAAGGCGGATTCCCGACCGGATCCCGGCCCTTTCACATAAACCTGAACGCTTCTTAATCCATGTTCTTTCGCCTTTTTGACGGCATCTTCCGCCGCCAATTGCGCCGCAAAAGGCGTGCTCTTCCGGGAGCCTTTAAAACCCTGCATGCCGGCGGACGCCCAGGCAATCACATTGCCGCTCATATCCGTTATGGTCACGATCGTATTATTGAAGGTCGATTGAATGTGCGCAACCCCTTCGGTGATATTTTTCTTTTCCTTCTTTTTGCCTGTTTTTCTGACTCTCTTTGCCATCTTTCCTCCGGATCAGCCCGATTGGTTATTTCTTTTTGCCGGCGATGGAACGCCTCGGCCCTTTTCTCGTCCTGGCATTGGTACTCGTCCTCTGGCCTCTGACGGGAAGACCTTTGCGATGCCGCAAGCCCCGATACGTGCCGACATCCATCAGCCTTTTAATGGACATGGATATTTCCCGGCGCAGGTCCCCTTCAACCTTGTGTTCTTTATCGATGATGGTTCTTATTGAGGTTATTTCGGAATCGGCAAGTTCATCCGTTTTCGTATCGAAGTTAACGCCTGCGTCTTTCAGAATCTCCCGGGCTTTGCTCCTGCCTATACCGAATATGTAAGTCAAAGCGACTTCCATTCTTTTATTCTTGGGTAAATCTACTCCCGCTATCCTTGCCACCTGACAACCTCCTTTATCCCGCTGATACGCTCTTATCCCTGTCGCTGCTTGTGCTTGGGATTCTCACAAATCACCCTTAAAACGCCGCGCCTTTTGATGACCTTGCACTTATCGCATATTTTTTTTACTGACGACCGAACTTTCACGTTATTTACTCCTTATGTCTGCTGGAAGCCGGCATCGATCCCTTATTGCGATCCATACCGCCGCCATGATGATTTTCATCCTCCGAAGGACTTATTCATTATTTCGTTCTGTATATAATCCTGCCGCGGGTCAGATCGTACGGCGACAGTTCAACCGTCACCTTGTCGCCGGGCAATATCTTAATGAAATGCATCCGCATCTTCCCGGATATATGCGCCAAGACCCGGTGCCCATTGTCCAGCTCGACACGAAACATGGCGTTCGGTAACGGCTCTACAACACGACCCTCTACAGATATCGGTTCCTCTTTTGCCATAGCCTCTTATCCCGTTTCCTCTAATCTGTGCCGCAACTGCTTCTTTTTACGGATTCCCTGTAACCTGCCGGCGCCGTCCTTCATGTCTTTTAATTCTGAACGACGCTCAAAATCTCCGGACCGTCTTCCGTTATGGCCACGGAATGTTCAAAGTGGGCGGACAATTTGCCGTCTTCCGTGACGGCCGTCCAACCATCCCTTAAAACTTTTACACGGTAGGTTCCCTCATTAACCATAGGTTCTATGGCGAAAACCATCCCGGCTTTTAACTCGATGCCCCGGCCTCTGATCCCGAAATTGGGGATTTGCGGCTCTTCATGAAGGTTTTTTCCTATGCCATGTCCCACAAAATCCCGGACGATGGAAAAACCTGCCGTTTCAACACAGTCTTGAACAGCCGCTGATATGTCTCCCAGACGGTTCCCGGCCCGTGCTTCCTTTATGCCTTTATACAGGCCCGCTTCCGTAATCTTCATCAGCCGCGATGCCTTCTCCGACACAGCCCCTATGGGAACGGTGATGGCCGCATCACCATAGTACCCTTCATAACAGACGCCAAAATCGAGACTGACGATATCTCCATCCCGGAGTTTTTTCCCGGACGGCATACCGTGCACCACCTGGGAATTAACGGAGGTGCATAAGGAGAAAGGGTACCCCCTGTAGCCTTTAAATGCCGGTACGGCGCCTCGCTTTTTTGCCATCGATTCGGATAACTGATCCAATTCGAGGGTCGTAACGCCCGGCTTGACTTTCTCCCTGAGCGCCGCCAGTATCTCGGCAACGATGCGGTTGCTCTTTCTGATCTTGACGATCTCTTCAGGCTTCCTCAGGAAGACCATATCAAAGATCCTTCCAAAACAAAGGTCAAAAACCTTATCGCCTTCTGGCAATTTGCCCCTTCTTCATGAATCCCTCATATTGTCTGGTCAGCAAATGGGTCTCAATTTGCCCGGCCGTATCGAGGGCAACGCCGACAACAATCAGCAGGGCCGTGCCTCCAAAATAAAAAGGGACATTAAAATAACTGATCATGATGCTGGGCAGGACACAGACGGCCGACACATAAATAGCGCCGCTGAATGTCAGCTTCGTCAAAACATCATCAATATATTCCGCCGTTTTCTTGCCCGGCCTGATGCCTGGAACATAGCCGCCGCCCTTCTTCATGTTTTCAGCCACATCGACAGGGTTGAACGTTACGGCTGTATAGAAATAACAAAAGAATACGATAAAGGCGACATAAAGCAGCTCATAGGCCCATCGGCCCGGAATCAGGGCGTCAGCCACCATCTTCATCCACGGATGGGGAATAAAATTGGCAATGGTTGCCGGAAACATAATAATCGAAGATGCAAATATCGGCGGGATAACCCCGGCTGTATTGACTTTCAAGGGCAGATGGGTCTGCTGCCCGCCATATACTTTTCTTCCCACAATCCTCTTGGCATATTGGACCGGTATCCGGCGCTGTCCGCTTTCCACAAATACAATGATTCCGACAACGGCAACCATCATGATGATGAGGGCCAGAATAAAGAAAATCCCCATCTCGCCTGCCGACAAGAGCCGGAAGGTATTGAATATGGCCTCAGGTCCCCGGCAGACGATGCCTGCAAAGATAATCAGGGATATGCCGTTTCCGATGCCTTTTTCCGTAATCTGCTCACCCAGCCACATGATAAAGGCCGTACCGGCAGTGAGGGTAATGACCGTCATCAACCGAAACCCCCATCCTGCGGTAATAACGATAGAAACGCCCGTCGGGCCCGCCATTTGTTCCAAGCCGATGGCGATGCCGAATCCCTGAACGATACTCAAAAGAACCGTGCCATAGCGGGTGTACTGGGTTATTTTTCTTCTGCCGGCTTCACCTTCCTTGGACAGCCGCTCCAGATGGGGCACCGCAACCGTCAGCAACTGCAGAATAATTGAAGCGCTGATGTAGGGCATAATCCCGAGGGCGAAGACGGACAGATTGCTCAGTCCGCCGCCAACAAACATGTCATACAGCCCCAGAAGCGACCCTTTGGCCTGCTCAAAAAAAGCGGCCAAAGCAGCCGCATCGATTCCCGGCGTTGGAATGTGGGAACCGACCCGGTAAACGGCCAGCAACCCGAACGTAATCAGAATGCGCTTCCACAGCTCCGGAATTTTTGAGATATTTTTAAAGGCTTCTAACAACTAGTCACCCTCGATAATCGAGCCGCCGGCAGCTTCAATCTTCGCCCTGGCGCCCTTGCTGATCATACCGATTTTTATTGATACGGGATAAGGAATATCGCCCTTGGCCAATATTTTGATGCCGTCGCCTTTTCCCGACGCCAGCCCCTTTGCGATAATGGCCTCGGCATCAATTACGGCGCCTTGGGGAAACCTGTTAAGCTGCCCCAGATTGACGATTTCAATCTCCTTACGGAACAGATTGCGGAAGCCGACTTTCGGCAACCGCCTCGCCAAAGGCATCTGCCCGCCTTCAAAGCCGCGCCGCGTTTTCCCGCCCGAACGGGCGTTCTGACCCTTAGCGCCTTTTCCTGCCGTGCCGCCCTGGCCTGATCCATTCCCGCGACCAACCCGTTTGCGATCTTTCCGTGAACCTTTCGGCGGTTTTAACGATCCCAGATTCATTGTTTGTCCCCCTCCAGTTCTTCCACGGATACCAAGTGCATTACCTTGCCGATCATGCCGCGAATCTCGGGCGTATCATTTAAGAAGACGCTCTTGTGCATTTTTCCCAGCCCCATGCCCTTAAGCACCTTCCGCTGCACCGTCGGTCTGCCGATATAACTTCTTGTCTGCGTTATTTTGAGTTTCTTACCCACCACATTGTCCCCTTTATGCGAAAGCTAAATCTCCGGAGCGTTCTGACCCCTGAGCGCTGCAATTTCCGCCGGATCTTTCAGTTGACAAAGACCTTCAATGGTTGCCTTGACAAGATTATGCGGGTTATGAGACCCGAGGCACTTTGTCAAAACATTATGAACACCGGCGACTTCAAGCACCGCCCGGACAGCACCGCCGGCGATCAGGCCCGTTCCTGCGGAAGCCGGCTTCAAAAGAACCCTGCCGGCGCCGTAATGCCCGATGACCTCATACGGAATGGTTTTATTCGTGACGGCAACCTTGGTCATCGTCTTCTTGGCCTGTTCCATGCCTTTTCGGATGGCTTCGGGCACTTCGTGCGCTTTCCCCAATCCGGCCCCGACAGATCCGTTGCCGTCGCCGACAACGACGATGGCGCTGAAACGGAATCTTCTTCCGCCTTTGACAACTTTGGCCGTTCGGTTAATCGTTATCACCCTGTCAATCAGTTCTACTTCTCCAATGTCTTTCTTATCCAACGGTCGATCCTTTATAGTGTTTATGTTGTCATTTGTGATTAAAACTTCAATCCGCCTTCCCTCGCCGCATCAGCCAGGGATTTAACCCGTCCGTGGTAAAGGAAGCGGCCACGATCAAAAACAACCTCTTCGATCCCCAACGCCTTTAACCTTTTTGACAACAAAGCCCCGACCAGCTTTGCTTTATCAATCTTCTTCTTTCCAGCGAGGTCGTCTTTCAAATCAGGACTCAGGGTCGAGGCCTCCGTTAATGTCTTGCCGACATCATCGGCCACGGCCTGCACATAAATATGTCTCGCGCTGCGGAAAACGGCAAGGCGCGGCCGGGTCATGGTGCCGGAGACTTTTGCACGAACCCTTTTCTTGCGCTTCACTCTGACTTTTTCTATTTTTTTTGTCGACAATTTATCTTACCTCTTTATTACGAAGATGCATCCATTATGCGCCGACGGATTTTCCGACCTTCCGTCTGATACGCTCATTGGCATACTTGATCCCTTTGCCCTTGTAAGGTTCCGGTTTCTTCAATCCCCGGATTTCGGCGGCAACCATACCGACCAGCTGCTTGTCGATGCCGGATACAACGAGGTTGACCTGCCGGTCAATTTTAACGCTTATTCCTTCAGGAATGACATATTCCGCAGGGCTCGAATACCCAAGCACCATTTTCAGAACGTTGCCGCTGAGTTCCGCCCTGTAACCGACGCCCGATATTTCCAGACCCTTCTCAAATCCGTTGCTGACGCCGGTTACCATGTTGGAAACGATCGTCCTGACCAAGCCGTGAGCGGATCGATCTCTACGGCCATCGGACAGCCGGTTGACGGTAACGGATCCCTCGCCAATCACTATGTCAACCCCTTCAGGCACCTGTGCCGACAGCTCGCCTTTGGGTCCCTTTACTTTGATTTCCGATTGATCACGACTGACCTTGACGCCTGCCGGAATCTCTATCGGCTTCTTACCAATTCTCGACATCGATGAAACCCCCGATTCCCATGACAATAAATGGAAATTTACCAAACATTACAGAGCACTTCGCCGCCGACATTGAGTTCTCTGGCTTCTTTGTCGGTCATAATGCCCTTGGACGTGGAAAGAATAGCGATCCCATAACCATTCAAGACCTTCGGTATTCTTTCACTCTTGACATATAATCTCCTGCCCGGTTTGCTGACCCTCTGAATATCCGTGATGACGGTCCGTTTTGTATCGGGATACCGGAGATAAATTCTCAACAGGGCGTGGGTCTTTGCGTTTTTCTTCACATCATAGCCGCTTATGAAGTTCGATTTTTTCAATACCTTGGCGATATTCAAATTAATCCGCGAAAGGGATACATCGACGCTCTTAAAATGTACCCTGTTGGCATTTCGAATTCTTGTCAGCATATCCGCTATCGGATCGGTCATACCCATAAAAAAACTCTCCTAATCTTTCTTCACCAGCTTGATTTTATGACACCGGGAATTTCACCTTTCATGGCTAAATTTCTCAAACAAATACGACACATGTCGAATTTCCGGTAATAGGCCCTGGGCCTCCCGCAGATGGCACAACGATTATAAGATCTGACGGAAAATTTCATTTTTCTGTTGGCTTTAGCTATTAAAGATTTTTTAGCCACTCTCATTCCTCCGGAGCTTTACGCAATTGTTTCTACATCAATCCTTCAATTTCTAAACGGCACGCCCATTAAACTCAGCAGCTGCCGGGCCTCGTCATCCGTCTTGGCGGATGTAACAATAACAATATTCATTCCTCTTATCTTGTCGATCTTATCGTAGTCTATTTCCGGGAAGATGATCTGCTCTTTTAACCCGAGGGCAAAGTTCCCTCTCCCGTCAAAGGATTTGGAAGGAATCCCCCGGAAATCCCGGACCCTCGGAATAGCCACATTGACAAGGCGGTCAAAAAATTCATACATTTTATCCCGTCTTAAAGTAACCCGGCAACCAATCGACATCCCCCGGCGCAGCTTGAATGTTGCAATCGATTTTTTTGCTTTTGTGATGACCGGCTTCTGACCGACGATCGCCGTAATTTCTTCCACGGCAGTATCAAGAATTTTTGCATTCTGAATCGCCTCTCCCAGCCCCATATTGACGACAATTTTTTCAATCCTCGGGACTTCCATGGGATTTTTATATTGAAACTCCTTCGTCAGAGCAGGAACAACCGTTTTTTCGTAATAATCTTTTAATCTCGCCATCTTCTCGACCTATGCATCCAACAGTTCATGACACTGTTTACAGACCCGCACTTTTTTCCCGTCGTCAAGCATTTTAAATCCGATCTTGACCCCGGCCTCACACTTGTTGCAGAGATAAAGGACATTGGAAATATCAATGGCGCCCTCTTTCTCAACAATACCGCCTTTACCTTTTGCATCAGGTTTCTGATGTTTCTTGACGATATTTAATTTTTCCACAAACACCTTATGTTTATCACTGTCGATCTTCAGGATCTTGCCGGTTTTCCCCTTTTCCCTGCCGGAGATGACCTTTACCGTGTCACCCTTCTTCAATCGCTTTGCCTGCATCTTTTCTCCTCGACTTATTGCCTTTCGTCCTCGATTTGCTGCTCTTTAGTTTGTTGATTGCGGCGCTACAATACTTCGGGCGCCAGGGATATGATTTTCATAAACTGCTTGGCGCGCAGCTCCCGCGCCACAGGCCCGAAAATGCGCGTTCCCACAGGCTCCAGCTGATTGGTGATCAAAACAGCCGAATTATCATCAAATTTAAGATAAGAACCGTCCGGCCTTCTCACTTCTTTTACCGTTCTTACGATAACGGCCTTCGTCACGTCGCCCTTTTTTACCTTTGAATTGGGAAGCGCCTCTTTTACGGCAACCACAATAACATCGCCAACGCTGGCATACCTTCTTTTTGAGCCGCCCAGAACCTTAATACAGGCGACCCGTTTGGCCCCTGAATTATCCGCTACGTTTAAAATGGTTTGCATCTGAATCATAACAATATCCTCATCGTCCGGCTTGTCTTAAGCCCCGCAATTTACTTAGCTTTCTCCAGAATTGTTCGCACTCTCCATCGCTTATCCCGACTGAGCGGTCTTGACTCAACAATGAGGACCCGGTCTCCGATGTTGCAAGCGTTCTCTTCATCATGGGCCTTATACTTCATATGTCTTCTTGTGTATTTATGAAAAATTGCATGGCGAACCAGTCTTTCCGAGCGGACGACGACTGTTTTGTCCATTTTATTGCTGACAACGATTCCGTTTACAACTCTATTGTTGCCCCGTTCCTGCATGTTCATGTTATTGAACCCCCCTTTGCCTCAATACCGTTTTAATGCGCGCAATATCTTTCTTCACATTTCCCATCATGGCAGGAGATTCTAATTGACCGGACGTATGGCGTATGTGTAAATTGAACAACTCTTCCATAAGCTCCGTATTTTTCCGATGCAATTCATCCGTGCTGAGTTCGACTATTTCTTTAATTTTCATCGGACATCTCCCTCGCAAGAAACTTGGTGGATATGGCAAGCTTATGCGACGCCAGCCTTAAAGCCTCGCGGGCAACCTCTTTTGTAACGCCCTCCATTTCGTAGAGGATGTGGCCGGGCTTCACAACGGCCACCCATTCTTCAGGAGCGCCCTTCCCTTTTCCCATACGGGTTTCCGCCGGCTTCTTGGTCACTGACTTCTGGGGAAATACCCTGATCCATATCTTGCCGCCGCGCTTCACATGGCGCGTCATGGCAATACGGGCTGCCTCGATCTGTCTGGCCGTCACCCATCCGCACTCGGTGGCCTGAAGACCGTATTCGCCGAAGGCGATGTAACAGCCTTTCGAAGGCTTACCGCTCATGCGTCCCCGATGCAGCTTTCTATACTTAACCCTTTTAGGCATCAACATAACTTTAAAAACCCCTCAACCATTTATAATGAACTCATTATGCATTCACTGTTCGTTTGCAAACATTGAAACCGTCCGCATCAGAAGCACTATGCCCGTTCTGCTTCTTTCCTCGCAGGAAGAACTTCACCGTGGAATATCAATACTTTAATTCCAATCAACCCGTATGCCGTGTGGGCCTCGGCAAATCCCCAGTTGATGTCGGCGCGCAAGGTGTGCAACGGCACTCGCCCTTCCCGATACCATTCGGATCTCGCCATTTCCGCCCCGCCGAGACGCCCGCCGCAATTGATACGGATGCCTTTGGCCCCGAATTTCATGGCCGATGTCACGCACTTTTTCATGGCCCTGCGGAATGCAATGCGCCTTTCGAGCTGCATCGCCACATTTTCCGCCACCAGTTGCGCATCGATTTCCGGTTTGCGGACTTCCAGGATATTGATGATCACCTCGGCTTTGGTAATCTCTTCGATATCCTTTTTGAGCTTTTCAATTTCCGAACCCTTCTTGCCGATAATAACGCCGGGCCGGGCCGCGTAGATGTTCACCTTAGCCCGGTTTGCCGCCCGCTCGATATCTATCTTGGAAATGCCGGCATGATAGAGCTTCTTCTTGAGAAATCTCCGGACCTTGATATCTTCGTGGAGCAGTGTCGCGTAATTCTTCTCCGAAAACCAAAGGGAATTCCACGTCTTTATACCACCCAACCTGAATCCGATCGGATTGACTTTTTGACCCAACCTCTTTACCTCCTTGAATCGTTACCTTTCATCCAGGACAACGGTTACATGACTGGTTCGTTTCTTTATCGCAGCGGCCCTTCCCTGCGCCCTGGCCCGCCAGCGCTTCAATGAAGGCCCCTGATCCACATAAACCTCTTTGACAAAAAGGATATTTTCATCGATATTGGGATTCTGCCTGGCATTGGCGACAGCCGATTTCAACGTCTTCTCTACAACGCCCGCCGCGTATTTCCGTGTGAACTTCAATACCGTCTGGGCATCCTCGACATTTCTTCCGCGAATCAAATCCACCACCAGCCTTACTTTTTGCGGCGACATCCTGATATACTTGGCGACTGCTTTTGCTTCCATACCTGTTTCACTGCTCCATATCGTCGAACCTGATGGGAAGAGGTTTCAAATCCGTTCCCTTCCGCTTATTTGCGAACCTTCGACTTTCTATCCCCCGCATGGTTGTAAAATGTACGCGTGGGTGCAAATTCACCGAGCTTGTGCCCGACCATGTTCTCCGTGACAAAGACGGGAATGAATTTCTTTCCGTTGTGCACGGCAAAGGTCTGACCTATTAATTCAGGGGTTACGGTCGAACGGCGAGACCATGTTTTAATAACGGCCTTGCTTCCGGTCTCTTCTGATTTTCTTACCTTATTGATAAGTTTTTCTTCAATATACGGACCTTTTTTTACTGAACGTGCCACCTTTTAACCCCTTCTCTTCACGATATATTTATCAGTATTCTTATTCGTTCTCGTCTTATGGCCTTTCGTCGGTACGCCCCACGGCGTACAGGGATGCCTGCCGCCGGAAGATTTTCCCTCGCCGCCCCCCATGGGGTGATCAATGGGATTCATGACCACGCCTCTGACCTTGGGGCGTCTTCCCAGCCATCGCTTCCGGCCCGCCTTGCCGATACTGAGGTTCTCATGATCCAGGTTCCCCACCTGACCGATAGTCGCCATACACTCCATAAAGACCCGCCGTACCTCGCCGGACGGAAGCCTGACCTGGGCGTAGTCGCCTTCCTTGGCCATCAACTGGCCGAAGGTCCCGGCAGACCGGATAAGCTGCGCTCCCCGACCGACCTTGAGTTCCACGTTATGAATCAACGTACCCAAGGGGATGTTTTTAAGAGGGCTGGCATTGCCGGGCTTGATGTCGGCTTTTGCCGAGCTGACGATCTGATCGCCCACATCAAGTTTGGTCGGCGCGATGATGTAACGCTTCTCCCCGTCATGATAATGCAGAAGGGCAATCCTCGAACTCCTGTTAGGGTCGTATTCAATGGATGCCACCTTGGCAGGAATATCTGTTTTCTCGCGCCGAAAGTCGACTACACGGTACTTTCTTTTATGACCGCCCCCGATATGCCGGCTCGTGATTCTGCCGTAGCAATTCCTGCCGCCGCTCTTCTTGAGCGGCTTCAAAAGGCTCTTCTCCGGCGTGGTCGACGTAATTTCTTCAAAATCCGAACAGGTTTGAAACCGTCTGCCGGGCGACGTGGGTTTGTAAGCTCTGATTGCCATCCTTCTACTTTCCTTTTTCCTTAGACTCCTTCATGGATGTCGATGCGATTGCCGGGGGCCAGCGTAATGACCGCTTTTTTCCAGTCGCTCTTCCTGCCGACGGTACGGCCGACCCGCCTCTTTTTGCCCGCCACATTCATGACATGAACATCCAGCACCTTGACCTTGAACAATTTTTCCACGGCATTGCCGATCTCAATCTTGTTTGCTCTCGGGTCCACTTCAAAGACATATTTGTTGAACTCGTCTTTTACGATTACGCTTTTTTCCGTGATCAGCGACCGCTTAATGATACGATATAGGTCCATTATGCCAACAGCGCCCCTTCTATCATTTTCACAGAGGGTTCCAAAAGAACGACGTGTTCGTACTTCAGAAGATCATACACATTGATCCCCTCTGATCTAACCATTTTAATATCCTTGATGTTCCTTGATGATTTTTCAAGGACAGCATCCGATTTATCCAAAACGATGAGCGCTTTCTTCAAGCCGAAACGATCGATGACCTCTTTGAAGCTCTTCGTTTTTACATCCGCCAGGGGAAATTCGTTGAGGATGACCATCTTCTCATCTCGCACCTTCATGGACAAGGCTGAAATCAATGCATTTTTCCGCACTTTTTTCGGCACATGATACGAATAATCCCGCGGCTGGGGTCCGAAGACAATGCCGCCGCCGCGCCAGATGGGCGACCTTGTTGTTCCGGCCCGCGCCCGACCCGTGCCTTTCTGGCGCCAGGGCTTTTTACCGCCGCCGCTGACATCGCTCCTCCCCTTGGTTGAAGCTGTCCCGCTCCGTCTGGCGGCCATCTGCATCTTCACGACTTCATAGATGCAATGTTCGTTGACGGGCGCGCCGAAAACGGCGTCGTTGAGTTCGATCTCCGAAACTTTATTCTTTTCAATATTATATACTTCGTGAACCGGCATCCTGACTACCCCAGATCCTACTTAATTACCTAATTTAATTGATTTCTTAATGACGACAACACCATTTTTACCGCCTGTTACCGACCCTTTGACCAAAATACATTTCGCATCGGGCCTTACCGAAACCACCATCAGATTTTGGACGGTATTTCTCTTATTTCCCATCTGTCCGGGAAGCTTTGTTCCCTTGAATACCCTCGACGGGTCGGCGCTGGCGCCGATGGAACCGGGAGCCCGGTGAAACATGGAACCGTGGGATGCCCGGCCTCCCCCAAAACCGTGTCTTTTGATGACGCCGGCAAATCCCTTGCCTTTTGATGTGCCGATGACATCGACAAAATCGCCGGCCTGAAAAATATCCGCCGTCAATTCCTGTCCCACTTCATAAGCCTCCGGAGCGGTCCGTATCTCCCTTACGTGCCTGAAATTTCCCTTATCCGCTTTCTTGAAGTGGCCTTCGAGGGCCTTTGTCACATTCTTCTGCTTTACCCTGCCATATCCAAGCTGAACGGCTTCGTATCCGTCCGTTTCCCTGGTTTTTTTCTGGATGACCACAGAAGGTTCGACCTCGATGACCGTCACCGGCACAGCTGTTCCGTCATCCGAAAAAATCTGCGTCATTCCCAACTTTTTTCCAATAAGTCCCGTTTCCATGATTCTCACTTACACTCTTCAAATGTTAAACTTACGACGGTCGCTACGCAAAACGAACAACCCTGCCGTTTAAGCTACAATTTTATTTCCACATCCACGCCGGCAGACAGGTCGAGTTTCATCAGGGCGTCCACGGTCGACTGCGTCGGCTCGATAATGTCGATCAATCTCCGATGGGTCCTGATCTCGAACTGCTCCCGCGATTTCTTATCGACATGGGGCGACCGATTCACGCAATACTTATTGATCTCCGTCGGCAACGGAATGGGACCGGCCACTCGTGCGCCTGTTCTTTTCGCCGTCTCAACAATGTCCGTCACGGATCGATCGAGCAGCTTATAGTCATAAGCCTTCAGACGAATCCTAATCTTTTGATCTTTCATGTCTCAGTTCAACCTACATTCGTTTATATAATGCTACTCAACCACTTTGCTGACCACGCCGGCGCCGACGGTTCTGCCGCCCTCGCGGATGGCGAACCGCAACTGCTCTTCCATGGCGATGGGAGTAATCAATTCCACATCCAGTTCCACATTATCCCCCGGCATAACCATTTCCACGCCTTCGGGAAGATTTGCAACACCCGTCACGTCGGTGGTTCTGAAGTAGAACTGGGGACGGTAACCGTTGAAAAACGGCGTATGCCTTCCGCCTTCTTCCTTTGTCAGGACGTAAACCGTTGCTTTAAATTTTGTATGGGGGGTGATCGAACCGGGTTTTGCGACAACCTGTCCGCGTTCAACTTCCTCACGCTTCGTACCGCGGAGAAGCAAACCGACGTCGTCGCCGGCCCTGCCTTCATCGAGGGTCTTGCGAAACATCTCGACGCCCGTGCAGACGGTCTTCATGGTGGGCCGGATGCCGATGATTTCCACTTCTTCGCCTGTCTTGACGATGCCGCGATCAATCCTGCCGGTCACAACGGTTCCACGGCCGGAAATGGTGAACACATCGCCAACCGGCATCAGGAACGGCTTATCGAGACTTCTGACCGGTTCCGGGATATAGCTGTCCACGGCATCCATGAGCTCCCATATGGATTTCACATCAGGAGATTCTGTGTCCTCAGCTTCGAGCGCCTTCAGGGCGGACCCTCTGATAATGGGAATGTCGTCGCCGGGGAATTCATATTCCGTCAGAAGTTCCCGCAATTCCAGTTCAACCAGATCAAGGAGCTCCGGATCATCAACGAGATCAACCTTATTCATATAAACAACAACATAAGGAACCTGAACCTGTCTTGCAAGCAGGATGTGCTCTCTTGTTTGAGGCATGGGACCATCAGAAGCGGCAACGACCAAAATGGTTCCGTCCATGTGGGCGGCGCCGGAAATCATGTTTTTGATATAGTCCGCATGGCCCGGACAATCGACATGGGCGTAATGACGTTTGACTGTTTCATATTCCACATGGGAAATGTTGATCGTAACACCCCTTTCCTTTTCCTCCGGAGCATTGTCGATGGAGTCGAAGGGCCGGAATTCGGCAAACCCCTTTTTGGCCAAATGCTTTGTAATGGCTGCGGTTAATGTTGTTTTACCATGATCTACGTGTCCAATCGTCCCGATATTCAGATGCGGCTTTGTCCTGTCAAATTTTTTCTTAGCCATTTTCAGTCACCTCCTTGAAAAACTTTAAACGGTTCACTTATTTCTATATTTTATATTTTATGCGCGCCTTGCTGACTATTTTGCCTTTTTTCCACAATTTCCTTTGCCAGGCCTTCCGATACGGCGATATAGTTTAAAAACTGCATGGTGAAGGTCGCCCGGCCCTGCGTTTTCGATCTGAGATCCGTTGCGTATCCAAACATCTCCGACAGAGGAACCTCAGCATTGATAGCTTCCAACGAAGGCCGTGAATCAATACTGACAATCTTCCCTCGTCTTGCATTCAGGTTGCCGATAACGTCCCCCATATATTCCTTCGGCACCACCACTTCAACGGACATGATCGGTTCCAGGATAATGGGGTGGGCGCGTTTGGCGCCGCTTTTGTAACCCATCGAAGCGGCGATCTTAAAGGCCATCTCCGAAGAATCGACATTATGAAAAGAACCGTCCACAGCGCTGACCACAATGTCTACCGTGGGAAAACCAGCCAGGACCCCTTCTTCCATGGCTTCGATGACGCCCTTTTCCACAGCGGGGATATACTCTCTCGGCACCACGCCGCCGATAATTTTGTTGCGGAATTCGAATCCTTTTCCCGGTTCGTTAGGTTCTATTTCCAGCCATACATGACCGTACTGCCCTCTTCCGCCTGATTGCTTGACGAACTTGCCTTCCGATCTGACGCTCTTTCTGACCGTTTCCTTATAAGCAACCTGCGGTCGACCGATATTGGCCCCTAATCCAAATTCCCGTGAGAGGCGATCAACGATAATCTCAAGATGCAGCTCGCCCATTCCTGAAATCAACGTTTGACCTGTGTCCTTATCGGTCTTGATCTTAAAAGAAGGATCCTCGCGGGCAATCTTGCTCAACGCGACCCCAAGCTTTTCCTCATCCACCTTTGTCTTGGGCTCAATGGCGATGGCGATGACCGGTTCGGGAAACGCGAACGTTTCCAACTTTATAGGAGGATCATCCACACTGCAGAGGGTGTTTCCCGTTGTCGTCTCATTCAAACCGACGGCGGCAGCAATGTCGCCCGTCCGTACTTCTTTGATATCCTCCCTCTTATTGGCGTGCATCTTGACCAGGCGTCCGATGCGTTCCCTCTTGCCGTTCGAGGCATTCAATACATAGGAGCCGGCATTCATGACGCCGGAATAAACCCGGAAATACGTTAACTGGCCGACATAGGGGTCCGTCATGATTTTGAAGGCCAGGGCGGAAAAAGGCTCATCGTCGCTGACGGTCCTCTCCACTTTCTCGCCTTTTTTATTTTCACCCGTAACCGGCGGCATGTCCAGCGGCGACGGGAGATAATCGATCACGGCATCGAGCAGGGCCTGAATGCCCTTGTTCTTGAAGGCAGACCCGCATAGAACCGGTATCACCTTGAGGGACAACGTGGCTTTTCGGATTGCATCCGTCAATTCTTGTTGTGAAAGAGCTTCGTCATTTAAAAATTTATTCATCAAGCCGTCATCGTAATCGGACAGCATTTCAATCAGGTTTTCTCTGGCCTCCCGTGCTTCGCTCAGGAGTTCCGGCGGAATAACACCAACCGTAAACGTATCGCCTAAAGAGCGATCATCGTAGGTAATGGACTCCATACGGATGAGATCGCACATGCCCCGGAAATGGTCTTCCGAACCGATGGGAATCTGTAAGGGCAACGGATGGGCCCCCAACCGATCCCGGATGGCCGTCACAACCTTTTTGAAATCCGCCCCCGGTCGATCCATCTTATTGACAAAGGCCACACGCGGCACTTTATACCGGTCCGCCTGACGCCATACCGCTTCGGACTGGGGCTCGACGCCGCCTACCGCACAAAAAAGGGCTACGGCACCGTCCAGGACGCGCAAGGATCTTTCAACCTCGACGGTGAAATCCACATGCCCCGGCGTATCAATGATGTTAATGCGATGGTCTTTCCAGGTACATGTCGTAGCCGCAGATGTGATGGTAATTCCCCGCTCCTGCTCCTGTTCCATCCAGTCCATCGTTGCCGTGCCGTCGTGAACCTCGCCCATTTTGTAAGATTCGCGCGTATAATAAAGAACCCGCTCCGTCGTTGTGGTTTTTCCGGCATCAATATGAGCCATAATGCCGATATTGCGGAGCTTATGTAAAGGAACAGAACGTACCAATTTCTTTCACCAAAGACCTTTATACAGGTCTAAAACCTGTAATGTGCAAAGGCCTTATTTGCTTCGGCCATTTTATGAACCGCCTCTCGCTTCTTGATGGCGGCGCCCCGGTTGTTTGCCGCATCGATCAGTTCATTGGCCAGCTTTTCTTTCATTGTCTTTTCAGTGCGTTCATTCGAGTGACCGATTAACCAGCGTATGGCAAGAGCAACTCTCCTGGACGGAACCACCTCCGTCGGCACCTGATACGTAGAACCGCCGACGCGTCTGGATTTGACTTCGATGACCGGCTTGACATTATTAACCGCTTTTTCAAACACTTCCAAGGGCTGTTCTTTTGTCCTCTTGCCGATGATATCGAACGCGCCGTACATAATAGATTCAGCAGTGCTTTTTTTGCCTCTTTTCAGCAGGCTGTTGATAAACTTCGCAACCAGCTGATTGTGATACTTCGGATCCGGCAGTATTTCTCTTTTGGCTATTTCTCTTCGTCTTGGCATATCCTGTCCCCAACTAACTGGGCTTTTTAGCGCCGTATTTAGATCTTCCCTGCTTCCTGTCCTGAACGCCGACGGCATCCAAGGTTCCTCTGATAATGTGATAGCGGACGCCGGGCAGGTCCTTCACGCGCCCCCCTCTGACCAGGACAACCGAATGCTCCTGTAAATTATGTCCCACACCGGGGATATACGACGTTACTTCATAACCGCTTGTGAGACGAACCCTCGCGACTTTTCTTAATGCGGAATTCGGCTTCTTGGGCGTCGATGTATAGACCCGGACGCAAACACCCCGCCTCTGCGGCGAACCCGCGAGAGCAGGCGTTGCACCCTTCTTTTGTATCTTCATGCGCCCTTTGCGGACCAATTGATTGATTGTAGGCATCCTTCCTCCCGAAACCCTTTATAACATTTGAGCATTTACAAGCATCAGTAAAGTGCGACTAACTATCAATTCGCGGCTTCGATGTCAAGCATTTTCTCATTTTTATTTTGATCTTTATCATCGCCGGAGGCTTCCGGCAGTAAAGAATCATCACCCTCGATTTTCATGCCGAGCTTCCTGTAAATATTGAGACCTGTCCCGGCAGGAATCAACCGGCCCATGATGATATTTTCCTTTAATCCCCGGAGATAATCGGTTTTACCCGCGAGACTCGCTTCCGTCAACACACGGGTCGTTTCCTGGAAGGAAGCAGCGGATATGAAACTCTGGGTCGACAAAGAGGCCTTCGTAATGCCGAGAAGGACGGGTTCACCGATAGCCGGGCTGCCGCCATTGGCCACAACCCTCATGTTCTCTTCCTGGAACCGGAATCTTTCGACCTGTTCGTCGGCGATGAACGACGTATCGCCGGGATCGGTGATCTTGACGCGGCGAAGCATCTGACGAACGATGACCTCCATATGCTTGTCGTTAATCTTGACGCCCTGGAGCCGGTAGACTTCCTGAACTTCATCAACCAGGTAACGGGCCAGAGCCTTTTCCCCCTGGATGCTCAGGAGGTCATGGGGGTTGTTTACACCATCCATCAGGGATTCCCCGGCGGCGACCCGGTCGCCTTCCTGGACGCTGACATGTTTGCCTTTCGGGATCAGATATTCCTTCTCATCGCCGACATCGGGCGTAATGACGACTTTCCTTTTACCTTTTGCGTCCTTGCCGTAGGTTACGATACCGTCAATTTCACTGATGACGGCAAATTCCTTGGGCTTGCGGGCCTCAAACAATTCCGCCACCCGCGGCAAACCGCCGGTAATATCTTTTGTCTTTGTGGTTTCACGGGGGATTTTGGCAATGATGTCGCCGGCGCTGATTGCGTCCCCTTCCGACACGACAATATTGGCCCCGACGGAAAGCAAATGCCGCGCCATGGCGTTGGAGCCGGGCACTTTAGCGGTCCTCCCCTTGCTGTCCTTTATGGACACGCGGGGGCGGAGGTCGGTGCCGCGGAACTCAACGATAACCTTTCTCGACAAGCCCGTATTCTCATCGACTTGTTCCTGCATCGTTTTTCCTTCGATAATGTCGCCGAACTTAACGATACCATCGACCTCGGCAAGAATAGGAATGGAAAAAGGATCCCAGTCGGCGATGATCTGCCCTTTTTCAACCGCCTTGCCGTCGGTGATTTTCTCCTTAAAATGGGCGCCGTACGGAATAGTATATTTTCCCCGGCCTCTCCCCTGCTCATCCAACACATGAACCTCGCCATTGCGATTCATGACCACCAGCTCTCCGGTCCGGCTTTTTACCGTATTTAAGTTGACAAACTTGATCGTTCCGTCATGGCGGGATTCCAGCGTCGAATGCTCCTCAAATTTTGCAGTGCCGCCGATATGGAAGGTCCGCATGGTGAGCTGGGTGCCCGGTTCGCCGATGGACTGGGCCGCAATGATGCCGACCGCCTCGCCGATGTTAACCAAATGGCCGTGGGAAAGGTCTCTCCCGTAACACTTGGCGCAAACACCGTGTTTTGATTTACAGGTCAGAACGGATCGTATATTGACCTTCTCGATACCCTTCTCATCGATCTTTTCGGCCAGGGCTTCGTCGATTGCCTCATTGGCCTTGACGATCACTTCGCCGCTGTAGGGATCCTTGATGTCTTCCAGGGCAACCCTTCCCAGAACGCGCTCGCCAGCCGTCTCGATAATCTCGCCGCCTTCCATGAGGGCAAAGACGTAGATGCCGTCGATCGTGCCGCAATCATCTTCCGTAATAATGCAATCCTGGGCCACATCGACAAGCCTCCGGGTCAGATAACCCGAATTGGCCGTCTTAAGGGCCGTATCGGCAAGCCCCTTCCGGGCGCCGTGGGTGGAAATAAAATACTGGAGCACCGTGAGCCCTTCGCGGAAATTTGCCGTAATGGGCGTTTCGATAATCTCACCGGAAGGTTTCGCCATCAGGCCCCTCATGCCGGCAAGCTGCCTGATCTGCACGGCGCTGCCCCTGGCTCCGGAATCAGCCATCATATAAATGGGGTTGAAGCTCTCGACGGTCCTTTTGACACCGTCGTGGCCCACCGCCTCTTCCGTGCCGATGCCGCCCATCATCTCAGCGGCGATTTTTTCCGTCGCCTGAGCCCAGATGTCAATGACCTTGTTGTAGCGCTCTCCGTCTGTGATGAGGCCGTCCATATACTGTTTCTGGATTTTGAGCACATCCTTGTCCGCCCGCGCCACAATGTCTTTTTTATTTCCCGGAATCACCATGTTATGGACGGCAAAGGACGCCCCGGAAATCGTCGCGTACTTGAATCCCAGATCCTTCAGGCGGTCAGCCAGGAGGACCGTTGTCTTTTCGCCGGATGTCCTGTAGCAGTAATCAATCAGGTTGGCCAAAACCTTTTTATTCATCACCTTGTTCACGGCATCGAATGTAATCAGATTGGGAACGGTTTCATAGAGCAAAACCCTGCCGACCGTCGTATCTTTTAATTGACCCTCAACGCTTACCTTGATTGCAGCATGGAGATCAACTTCGCCTGCATCATAAGCGCTGCGGACTTCATCGACACCGCTGAATTTGAACCCTTCGCCTTTAGAGCCGGGCTTGGATCTCGTCAGGTAATATAGACCCAGGACGATATCCTGGCTGGGGATGATAATGGGCTTACCGTTCGCCGGAGACAGAATATTGTTCGTCGACATCATGAGGATGCGCGCTTCCGCTTGCGCTTCCACGGAAAGGGGCACATGGACGGCCATCTGATCCCCGTCGAAGTCAGCATTGAAGGCGTTGCAGACCAACGGGTGGAGCTGGATGGCCTTACCTTCGATAAGGACTGCTTCAAACGCCTGGATGCCCAGCCTGTGCAGTGTCGGCGCCCGGTTCAACATAACGGGATATTCACGGACAACCTCATCGAGGGCATCCCATACCTCGGCCGTTTCCCGTTCCACCATTTTTTTGGCGCTTTTCACTGTCGTGACATAGCCTTTTTCTTCCAGACGGTTGTAAACAAAGGGTTTGAAAAGTTCGAGGGCCATTTTTTTAGGCAGACCGCACTGGTGCAGTCTCAAATCCGGCCCGACCGTAATGACGGACCGTCCGGAATAGTCGACACGCTTGCCGAGGAGATTCTGCCGGAACCGGCCCTGCTTGCCTTTGAGCATATCCGACAGGGATCGCAGAGGCCGCTTGTTGGAACCCGTTATCGCCCTTCCCCGTCTGCCGTTGTCAAACAGGACGTCAACGGCCTCCTGGAGCATCCTTTTTTCATTGCGGACAATAATCTCCGGCGCATTCAGCTCCTGCAAACGTTTTAAACGATTGTTTCTGTTAATGACCCGGCGATAGAGATCGTTTAAATCCGAGGTCGCAAACCGCCCGCCATCGAGGGGAACGAGGGGACGTAAATCGGGCGGTATAACGGGCAGAACGGTTAAAACCATCCATTCCGGCTTATTCTTGGATTTCTTAAGGGCTTCAACAACTTTCAGGCGTTTGACCAGCTTTTTTTTCTTCGTATCGGAAACGGCCGTCTTTAATTCCGACCTCAGTTCTTCATCGAGTTCCTCTAAATTGACCTCCGACAGAAGTTTTCGGACTGCCTCAGCCCCGATGCCGACATCAAATCCGTCCTGACCGTATTGCTCCTGAAGGTCGATATATTCTTCCTCCGTCAGAAGTTCTTTTTTCTTAAGAGACGTATTTTTCGGATCCATGACAATCCAGGATTCGTAGTAAAGGACCTTTTCCAGTTCCTTCAGGGTCAGATCAAGGACATTGCCGATCCTGCTGGGAAGGCTCTTTAAAAACCAGATATGAGCCACCGGCGTCGCCAGAACAATATGCCCCATCCGCTCCCGGCGAACCTTGGACTGGATAACTTCCACCCCGCACTTTTCACAGACCACCCCCCGGTGCTTCATCCGCTTGTAGCGTCCGCAGAGGCATTCATAATCCTTAACGGGACCGAAGATTTTGGCGCAGAAAAGGCCGTCCCGTTCCGGCTTGAATGTTCTGTAATTAATGGTTTCAGGCTTTTTCACCTCTCCATGGGACCACGACAGAATCTTTTCCGGCGAGGCAATTGCTATTTTTATAGCATTAAACCTGATGGGATCTTTTGGTTTTTCAAAATAACTGAAAACGTCTTCCACGGATATGTCTCCTGGGTTATCTATAAGTGAGGCCGCAAACGGTTCGCCTGCGCAAACGGAAGCGGACCCGAAAAAGAAAATCGCTTGTTACACTGATTGAAGGTTGTCTGTTCACTCATCCTCAAGAAGATCTACATCAAGGCAAAGACTCTGCAATTCCTTGACAAGAACATTAAAGGACTCCGGAAGCCCGGGCTCCAGGGTATGTTCCCCCTTGACGATGGCTTCATAGATTCTCGTCCTTCCGGCAACATCATCCGACTTGACGGTGAGAAACTCCTGCAATGAATAGGCGGCGCCGTAAGCCTCCATGGCCCACACTTCCATTTCGCCCAACCGCTGTCCGCCGAATTGCGCTTTGCCCCCCAGGGGTTGCTGCGTGACGAGGGAATAGGGTCCGATGGACCGCGCATGAATTTTATTATCCACCAAGTGGTGCAGTTTCAGCATGTAAATGGCGCCGACGGTAATTTCCTGCGCAAAGGGCTCACCTGTTCTGCCGTCGAAAAGTAACGCCTGTCCTTCCTCCGGAAGCCCTGCCGCTTTGAGCATATCCCTGATTTCAACTTCTTCGGCGCCGTCAAAAACCGGGGTGGTGATAAAAACACCCTTTTTGAGCTTCATGATGAAACGTTTAATTTCCTCTTCCGACAAACCGTCGATAAAATGGTCAAAATCGCGCGAATGATAGATTTGCTTGATTTCCTTTTTTGCGCTCGCCAAATCGAATCTTTTTTCATAAAGCCGGCTGATCTTTTCTCCCATCCCCTTTGCCGCCCAGCCCAGATGGGTTTCCAGAATCTGGCCGACGTTCATGCGAGACGGCACCCCCAGGGGATTCAGAATGATGTCCACCGGCATTCCGTCTGCGAAATAGGGCATGTCCTCTTCCGGCAGGATTCGGGACAAAACACCCTTGTTCCCGTGGCGGCCCGCCATCTTGTCGCCGACAGACAGCTTCCGCTTGATGGCGACGTATACCTTGACCATCTTGATAACGCCGGGCGGCAGTTCGTCGCCGGCCTTCATTTTTTCGGCTTTTTCCTCAAAATAGGTTTCTACGACGTTGCATTTTCTTTCCAGGTTGGCAAACAGAACCCTGATCTTTTCCTCAACGGCTTCCTCGTTCGTCAGGGCAATCTCTTTCCACATGCCGAAAGGAATTTTCTCCAGGATATCCTCGGTAATCACATCGCCTTTTTTCAGCAATATCTTCTTCTTTTTCTGATCAGACAGCTTTGTTGCCGCCGTTTTACCGATCAGCATGCCGGAAATCATGCCTTTGACGCTCTGGGTAATAATCCGGATCTCATCGTCTCGATCCTGGTAAAGAAGCTTCAGGGAATCGGCCTCAATAAACTGGGACCGGTGATCCTTTTCACCCCCCTTGCGGGTGAAAATCTTGGCATCGATAACCGTTCCCTCAACGCCCGGCGGCACCTTCAAAGAGGTGTCCCGCACATCGCTCGCTTTTTCACCGAATATGGCCCTGAGAAGCTTTTCCTCCGGCGACAACTGCGTCTCTCCCTTCGGGGTTATTTTCCCGACAAGAATATCGCCCGGCTTCACGGACACGCCCATGCAAACAATGCCGCTGTCGTCCAGATTTCTGAGGGCTTCCTCGCCGACATTAGGAATATCTCGTGTAATTTCTTCCTTGCCGAGCTTCGTGTCCCTCGCCATGGTTTCAAATTCTTCAATGTGGATGGACGTGTAGATGTCGTCCTTGACTACCCTTTCACTGACGAGAATGGAGTCTTCATAATTGTATCCGCCCCAGGACATGAAGGCGACCATGACATTCCGGCCCAGGGCCAGTTCTCCGTTGTCCGTCGCAGGCCCATCGGCTATAATGTCACCCTTCTTGACGGCATCCCCCTTGTGAACAATGGGTTTCTGATTGAAGCACGTATCCTGGTTGGAGCGCTGATATTTGATTAAATTATAGATATCCACGCCCGTGTCCAGGTCGTCATCTTCGTTGCCTTCACATTTTATGACAATCCTTGAAGCATCGACGCTCTCAACGACGCCGTCCCGCCTTGCCGCCACAACGGCGCCGGAATCCCTGGCGACCACCGCCTCGATCCCCGTACCGACAATCGGCGCTTCCGGCTTCATCAGCGGCACGGCCTGTCTCTGCATATTGGACCCCATCAGGGCACGGTTTGCGTCATCGTGTTCGAGAAACGGAATGAGGGCGGCGGCAACGCTGACCAGCTGATTCGGCGATACATCCATCATATCGACTTCCTCCGGCAAAACCGTCAGAAAATCATCGCCTTTTCTCACGGTGATGAGTTCACTCAAAAATTTGCCGTTTTTATCGATAATACTGTCCGCCGGGGCAATAACATGATTTTCCTCTTCAATGGCGGTCAGGTAACGCACTTCATCGAGAACCCGGCCGTTTTTCACAACCCGGTAGGGCGTTTCGATAAACCCGTATTCGTTAACCCTGGCAAAGGTCGAAAGCGAAACGATAAGACCGATATTCGGACCTTCCGGCGTTTCCACAGGACAGATGCGTCCGTAATGGGTAGGATGAACATCGCGAACTTCAAAACCCGCCCTTTCACGGGTAAGACCGCCCGGGCCAAGGGCCGACAACCTCCTCTTGTGCGTGATTTCGGACAGAGGATTGGTCTGATCCATGAACTGCGACAACTGGCTGCTGCCGAAAAATTCGTTAACCACGGCCGTTACGGGCTTGGCATTAATCAGATCGTGAGGCATCATGGTCTCAATATCCTGGAGACTCATTTTTTCCTTAATGGCCCGCTCCATCCTGACCAGACCGATACGGAACTGATTTTCGATGAGCTCGCCCACCGATCGGACGCGCCGGTTCCCCAGGTGGTCGATGTCGTCAACGCTGCATTCGCCGACGCCGTTTTTCAGATCAATCAAATACTTGACGGCCGCAAGGATATCGTCATTATTCAAAACCGTGAGATCCGACGGGGCGGAAAGATGCAGTTTGTAATTCATTTTCGCCCTGCCCACATCGGACAGATCGTAGGTTTCCGGCTCAAAAAACAAACTTCGGAAGAATTTCTGGGCCGTCTCCGGCGTCGGTGGATTGCTCGGCCTTAACCGTCGATAGATGTCAATGATGGCGTCTTCCGCCGATTCAATTCGGTCAATGAGCAGGGTATCCCGGATAGAGGCATTTGCCCTTTCTTCGTCGAGATGAATAAATTTTAACTCCCCAATGCCTTTTTGACGGATCAGTTTAAGCCCGTCAACGGTCAGTTCATCGTTGCAGCGGAGCAGCACCTCGCCCGTTGAGGGATCACAAACATCGGCGGAAAGAATTTTCCCGATAAGGTCGTTTTCACTCATCGGCATTACATCAATACGGGCATCGGCGATCTTTTTTAAAGCCACTTTGGTGATTTTTCTGCCTTTTTTGATGATCACATCACCGGTAGCGGGATCCGCAATGTCTTCCGGCGCTTTTTCGCCGATGAGGGAATCATCGATAGCCATAAAAAAATTGTCGTCTTTGTATAAAATCCGCTCGATATCATAGAAATATTGGAGCATGAACTCCGTGGAATTCCCCATGGCCTTCAGCAGAATGGTGACCGGCATCTTTCTGCGTCTGTCGATCCTGACATACAGAAGGTCTTTTGAGTCGAATTCAAGATCAAGCCAGGACCCTCTGATGGGAATAACCCGCGCCGAATAGATGAGCTTCCCGCTGGAGAGCGTTTTCCCCTTGTCGTGATCAAAAAATATCCCCGGCGATCGATGAAGCTGGCTGACGATAACCCTTTCCGTCCCGTTGACGATGAACGTACCGTTTGCCGTCATCAAAGGAATTTCGCCGAAATAAATTTCCTGTTCCTTGATATCCCGGACGATTTTATTCTCCGAACCTCGATCCATATCAAAGGCGACAAGGCGGACGACGATTTTCAAAGGCGCCGCAAAGGTCATGCCCTTCTGAATACATTCCTGCTCATCGTACCGGACAGCGCCTATCTTGTAACTGACAAACTCCAGGGAACATTTTCCGCTGAAATCGGATATGGGAAATACGCTTTTAAATGCCCCCTGGAGGCCAAAGTTACCCCTTTTTTCCAGAGCCGTATCCCTCTGGAGAAATTTTTCATAGGACTTCGTCTGGATATCGATCAGATTGGGTATCTGAAGCACCCTTTTAATTCGGCCGAAATTCTTTCTGAATTCGTTCATAATTAACCTTAATATAGAAATTCAAGAAACTGCGGATCCCTCTATTTGATCTCGACGGTTCCGCCCACTTCTTCGATTTTCTTTTTGATGTCTGCCGCTTCATCTTTTGAAACAGCTTCTTTAATCGGCTTCGGCACGCCATCCACCAAATCCTTCGCCTCTTTCAGACCCAAACCGGTCAGCGCCCGGACGACTTTGATGACCTGGATCTTCTCACTCCCGAAGCCCGTCAGGATCGTATCGAACTCCGTCTTTTCATCAACCTGCGCCGCCTGGGCAGGCCCCGCGGCCACTGCGGCCATTGCTACGGGCGCCGCCGCCGAAACACCAAATTTCTCTTCCAGTTCTTTGACCAGTTCGGAAAGCTCCAAAACCGTCATGGACTCAATAAATTTTACGACATCCTCTTTTGTAATTTGATCTGCCATTTTCTTTAATCCTTCCTGTATGTTTATTATGCTGATTCTTTTGACTCACGATAAGCATTGAGTACCTGGACAAAACTTCTCGGCACTCCGCTCAGTACAGTAACCAACCCGGTCTGCGCCCCAACCAAAACAGAGAGCAGTTGTCCGAGAAGAACTTCCCTGCTCGGCAAGTCCGCCAAAGCGCTGATCTGGTCTTTGCTTAAAAACTTGCCGTCCAGCATGCCGCAATTGATTTCAAGCTCGGCATTTTTTTTGGCAAACTCAACCAGAACCTTGGCCGGCTCCACGGCATCCCCGGGCGTTAACGCAATGGCGAGCGGACCTTTGAACTGATCGTCAAGCACGCTCAGCGCCGTTCCCCGGGAAGCAATTCGCAGCAGGGTATTTTTTACAACTCTCAATTCCGTTTCCGATTTACGTAAGGCATTCCTCAGGGCCGTTATTTTTTCAACATTCATACCACGGTAGTTGGTAAGAACGGCCCACTTTGTATCCTTAAGTATCTCGTGGAGCTCAGCAACAACCTGCTCTTTCGTTCTCCGATTCAATCGATAACCTCCTTTTTCACCTGATTTTTAACACCATTGCCCTGAAATTCAGGAATAAAAAGCCAGAGAACGGAAAATCATACAGGAAACCAAAAAACTACCCATCATTCTTTTCCACGAACATTGACGCGTTTACCGCTTGATCGTCTCGGCAGGCCCGTAAAAAACCGTTTAAACATCGCTGCACCTGCTGTCTCTGACTTCTATGACTTAAGTTCTATATACTTCTTACATCCAGCGGATCGACTTTCACACCGGGCCCCATCGTGGTGGAAAGCGATATGCTTTTAAGATAGGTGCCCTTACTCGACGCCGGTTTTAACTTGATGATAGCTTCAATAACAGACATGACGTTTTCCTGAAGCTTGTCAACGCCGAATGAAACCTTGCCGACAGGGCTATGGACAATACCGGCTTTTTCTACCCGGAACTCAACTTTTCCGGCTTTCAGGTCTTTGACTGCTTTACCCACATCAAAAGTCACCGTTCCGACCTTGGGGTTCGGCATGAGGCCGCGCGGACCCAGAATTTTCCCGATCTTCCCTACGCTGCCCATCATGTCCGGCGTAGCAATCACACGGTCAAACTCAAGCCATCCGCCTTTTATCTTTTCAATCAGATCATCGCCGCCCGCCACATCGGCGCCGGCGTCCATGGCCTCTTTCTCTTTGTCGCCCTTGGCAAAAACCAGCACCTTGACCGTCTTTCCGAGACCGTTGGGCAGGACGACGCTTCCCCGCACCATCTGATCCGCATGCTGAGGATTGACGCCCAAGCGAATAGCCGTATCAACCGTTTCGTCGAACTTTGCAGGCGCGGTTTTAATGACCATCTCAACAGCTTCTTTCAAGGGATAGCGCTTCCCCGGTTCCACCAACTCTTTCAGTTTACTATAATTTTTACCTTTACTCGACATAATCAAACCTCAATTAAATTCTCAGCAAAATCAACCTGCTACCTCAATGCCCATAGACCTTGCCGTACCTTCAACAATTTTGATCGCCCCTTCGATATCGACGGCATTCAAATCATTGTATTTCAATTCGGCAATCTCCTTCACCTGCTTTGCCGTAACCGTCCCGACTTTTTCACGCTTGGGGTCGCCCGCACCTTTAGCGATTTTCGCCGCCTGCTTGAGCAATACGGAGGCCGGCGGGGTTTTTGTCACAAACGTAAAAGACCGGTCTGCATATACCGTAATGACGACGGGGACAACCGTCCCTTCCTGATTCTGGGTCATGGCATTATAAGCCTTACAGAATTCCATAATGTTGACGCCGTGCTGCCCCAGGGCCGGTCCGATGGGAGGGGACGGCGTGGCCTTCCCTGCCTTGATTTGAAGTTTAATGTTCGCAATTACTTTTTTTGCCATAATAACCACCTTTTAAGATGAGTAACAACGTTATAGATTCGTAAACTATTCTCCGTCACGTCTTTTTTGTGCGATTTTTTATATCATCAATTCTGGGCAACCTGTATGAAATCGAGTTCCACCGGCGTCGATCTTCCGAATATGCTGACAATAACCCTTAATTTCCCCTTATCCGGCTTGACTTCATCAATAATGCCGTCAAAATTGGTAAAAGGTCCGTCAATAATTCTTACGTGATCGCCCACATCAAACTTGAATTTCGGCTTGGGCTTCAAGGTTCCTTCGTCGATTCTTACAATCAGGTTTTCAACATCCTTGTCGGGAATGGGAGAGGCTTTATCCTTGCTGCCGATAAAACCGGTCACCTTGGGCGTGTCTTTCACGATGTGCCATGTTTCGTCGTTCATCTCCATCCTGACCAGGATGTAACCGGGGAAGAACTTCCTTTTGGATGTCTTCTTCTCGCCGCCGACGAGTTCAACGATATCTTCTTCCGGAATGAGAATATCGGAAAAATAGGCCTGCATCCCCGCCGACTCGACTCTTTCCTGCAGGGAAAGTTTCACCTTGCTCTCAAAACCGGAATATGTATGAACGACATACCATCTCAAAGCCATGATATTAACCCAGTACCGATCTTATTACTTTAGCCAAACCGAAATCCACAAGCGCAAGGAATAGAGATATGATAATGACGACGACAATGACCACCGCCGTTGATGCAGCGGTCTGCCTGGGAGTAGGCCATGTTACTTTCTTTAATTCGACCTGCGCTTCCTTTAAGAACTCTTTGATCTTTTGTACGATAAGTTTTACTTTATCCATTCGATCATTCCTAATCACGTCCGACAAAAATAAAATGGCAGGCCAGGAGGGACTCGAACCCCCAGCATCCGGATTTGGAGTCCGGCGCTCTAGCCATTAGAGCTACTGGCCTGTAGTGCATACCGTTTAAAACTTTCCCAAACAATAAGCCTATTTTGTCTCTCTGTGAATCTTATGAGACCGGCAAAATTTGCAGTACTTTTTCAGCTCAAGACGATTTTGCATGGTCCGCTTATTTTTTGTGGTTGTGTAATTCCGCTGCTTGCACTCCGTACATGCCAATATGATGATATTTCTCATGACTCTCTCACTTTGTCAATTATCCTGGAGCCCACGACCAGGATTGAACTGGTGACCTCATCCTTACCAAGGATGTGCTCTACCGACTGAGCTACGTGGGCACATAATCCCCGATCCGCTGCCGCCCCATCAAACTGCCCGCCAACCTTTGCCGTCAACCGCGCCGACCATCACGAAGCGTTAAGCCGATTCTTTTTACAAATAACTCGCTTCTTTTTAGAATGGAGCGGGAAACGGGATTCGAACCCGCGACCCTCAGCTTGGAAGGCTGACGCTCTAGCCACTGAGCTACTCCCGCTTACCACGAAAACCGTCACGCTCCCCTGTCCTGCAACAGGCCTCACATACGCTTATCAGGACAAATTTCGCATATGGTGGAGGGGGGAGGATTCGAACCTCCGTAGGCTCCGCCGGCAGATTTACAGTCTGCTCCCTTTGGCCGCTCGGGAACCCCTC
>JAFGHS010000179.1 GCA_016930075.1 Deltaproteobacteria bacterium | reverse complement strand
GAGGTTGTTATAGAGGCTGCCCGCGGCAAGAACATGCCTGACGTCGCCCCTTAAGGCGATGGACTTCGTAATGAAATATTTCAAACCTACGCCATAATCGGCGACAAATTTCGTGTCGCTGCCGTGTTTATGGAGATAATCGATGTACTGACCGCCGATGCCGGCAGCGATAAAAGGAACAAGACGTTTGTCCGGCATGAAATGGTAAAGCCCCTCGACCCTGAAGTTAAAAACGTTTGTCTTTACATCCGGAATAAATTCGGCATAGAGGGTGCGGTCATAGCCCAAAACGAGTTCTGCGCCCACCCGGTTGGTAAAATCATACCCCAATCTCAAACCGTAAACAGGGTTTTGGTCCAAATCCTGATTGCCCTCAAACATGTAGCCGCCGACAGTCGGCGTAACGGAAAACGCACCGGGCCTTATTTGACATAAACCCGTACCGACTATTCCGATGGTCAAAAACATGACAACAAAAAACATCATTTTTTTCATGGCAAATCATACCTCCTATAATAGTAAATATTTAGACCACCATGGACGACTTCTAACCCGGCCATATGGCACTGCTCAAAGATAATCCTGATTTACGCGCTGGTTATGTTCGTTTTGTTCCGTACCCCCTATTAACACAAAAAAAGTTACGTTTCATTACTTATTTTTATTTGTTTTCTTTTCCGGCTCCTTCATCTTCTGCACGATTTCTGCACGACATCGTGCTGCCTCTTGATATAGCCTTCGTCCTTTGCTTCGATCTCGATCTGCCTTTTCACCACCCGGAATTTAAAAAATGTCGCCTTTCCATCGACAGATGGATCCATAAATTAAAGCACCTTCCACCAGGGTGCGGCCAGGACCCTTGGCGTCAACCATTCTATCGCCGTGCCGGTGTGCAGCAGAAGCCCGGCGCGTGCATCTGCGCCGTACTCATTTTGAAAGGCGATCAGATTTGCGGCATCTTTGATTCTTGGACGGTTTGTGGATTTAATCTCGATGGGCAGCACCTTCCCCTCTGTCTCGATCACCAGGTCCACTTCGTCACCCGCTGTCGTTCGCCAATAGAGAATTTCTGTGTTCGTCAGACGGCCGGACTGCCAGACAAGAAGGTCAAGCAGCACGATGTTTTCGAGATAGGCGCCGGTCGGTTCGGCCATTCCGGAAAGGTGCATGGCCAATCCAACGTCGCCCCAGTACAGCTTGGGTGATTTGAGGAGACGTTTGGTGCGGTTTACGGAATAAGCCGGCAACCGGACAAGCAGGTACGATGTCTCCAGCAAGTTCAGGTAGCGGTAAATGGTCGGCTGCTTCAGCGATAGATCGCGGGCCATCTCCGTCTGGTTTACAAGCTGGCCCAGGCGAAAGCAGGCGGCCCGCATCAACCGGCGGAAATCAGGCAGAGCGGCTATCGAGGAAAGCATCTGAAGGTCCCGTTCCAGGTAGGTCCGGACGTACCCGTCGAACCAGATCATCCGATCATCCGCTCCGGTCAATTGGATAGCGGGCGTGGGAAATCCTCCCCGCCGGGCAAATGGCTGCCAATCTTCCGGCAGCGATTTATCTGCATGGAGAAGATCGGGCCATTGGCTGTCCTTAGCGGCAACCAATCCTTCCCAAAGGCCGCAAAGGCCGAGTTTCAACTGCTCACGCCGGGTCATCGGCCAGAGGGTGAGGTAACTGGCCCGCCCGGCAAGCGATTCCGATATCCTTTGCATCAAAAGCAGATTAGCCGATCCGGTCAGTAGAAACCGGCCGGGCTGCCGTTTGGAATCAATGGCTTGCTTAACGGCGAGGAGCAGGTTGGGTTCCCGCTGCACTTCATCGAGGGTCACATTTGACGCACCCCCTACCAAGGCTTCAGGATTTCGTCTGGCCAGGTCGAATACATCGATGTCGTCAAGGGAAGAGTAAGAACGGGATTGCGGCGTGAGTCCCTTTACCAGGGTGCTTTTGCCGGTCTGACGGGCGCCGGTAACCACAACAGCCGGCATGACCCGCAAGCGTTCATCCAGGGCGTTCATGATATATCGAGGAAACGGTATTTCATTCATGCCGTGAATGATATCCATTCATGGGGTTTTTTGCAAGGGTTTATTGCGGCACGGTTATTACGGCATCGCCACCCCTGAGGCTGTGTCATCATTCCATTTTTGTCATTCCGTGCAAGCGAAGCGCGACACGGAATCCAGTAATTTTAATATGTTCTGGATACCGGCTTTCACCGGTATGACGGTTTTAACGACCTTTCCCTCATTACGACACTGTGAGACCTTTAAAAAACGCCTCTTATGTCATTGCGAGCGAAGCGAAGCAATCTCATAAGCGTCCGATAATTAAAGAGATTGCCACGGCACTCCGTGCCTCGCAATGACAGACAACAGAGAAATTCAAAAGTTTCACTGTCTCTCATGGGGGGAGCAAGTTGAGGATAGGAGGATTTGGGAATAGCCGCTGATTTTTTGAAATCAGATTTCTTTCTTTGCAGCCTGTGCCTCAAGCTCCATTTTCTTCATGGCAATGAGGATGGTCATGACGGCGGCCTGGGTCATGCCGGGGATGCGTTCGGCCTGGCCGATGGTGGCGGGTTCGATACGGGCGAGTTTTGCCTTGAGCTCGTTGGAAAGGCCCGGTATGCCGGCGTAGTCCATGTGGGGCGGGATTTTTTTCTTTTCGAGTTCCTTCATCTTCTGGACGGCTTCGTGCTGCCTTTTGATGTAGCCTTCGTACTTTGCCTCGATCTCGATCTGTCTTTTCACCATGGGATCGTCGATGGGCTCCCAGCTTTCGAAGACCTTCAGATCGTCGTAGGAAACCTCTTCTCTCTTGAGGAGCTGGAACAGGGTCAGGGGATTCTTGATGGGCGTCGTACCCAGCTCTTCCAGGGTTTTGTTGGTCGCAGCGACGGGATAGATCTTCTTTTCCGACAGACGCCGGATGCCCGCCTCGATGCGGCGAAATTTATCCTGATAGATGCTGTATTGATCCGGGGCGATCAGACTCAGGTCGTGGCCTTTTCCCATAAGGCGGATGACGGCGTTGTCCTCGCGGAGGATGAGGCGGTATTCGGCGCGCGACGTAAACATCCGGTAGGGTTCGTCAACACCCTTTGTTACCAGGTCGTCGATCATGACGCCCATGTAGGCATCGGCGCGGTCGAGGATAAAGGGTGGTCTCCCCTGGACGGCGCAGGCGGCGTTGATCCCTGCCCAGAGGCCCTGGCCGGCGGCCTCCTCGTAGCCGGAGGTGCCGTTGATCTGTCCCGCCAGATAGAGACCGGCAACCAGCTTGGTTTCCAGGGTCAGGCGCAGCTGCGTCGGCTGGACAAAATCGTATTCGATGGCGTAGGCGGGGCGCATGATCTCCGCCTGCTCCAGACCGGGGACGCTGTGGACGATCTGTTCCTGAAGATACGGCGGCATGCTGTTCCCAAGTCCCTTGGCGTAGATTTCCTCCGTTTCCAGTCCCTCGAATTCCAGGACAACGGGGTGTTTGCTTTTATCGGTGAAGCGCATGACCTTGTCTTCAAGGGAGGGACAGTACCGGGCGCTGACGCCCTTGATCACGCCGGAATAGAGGGGTGACAGGCGGATATTATCCCCGATGAGCTTGTGGGTTTCCTGCGTCGTGGCCGCAAAATAAGACGGGAGCCTCTCTTCCCGCAGCTTTACTGTCGAAAAAGAAAAGGGCTCCGGGGCCGGATCGCTGTCCTGGCGCTCCATTTTCGAAAAATCAATGGTCGAGGCCCGCAGGCGCGGGGGCGTGCCGGTCTTCATCCGACCCATGTCGAACCCGAGGGATTTCAAAGATTCCGCAAGGCTCACCGACGCGATTTCGCCGGCCCGGCCCGCGGGATAGTGGACCGTGCCGATGTGGATGAGGCCGTTTAAAAAGGTGCCCGTTGTGATGACGACGGCCTTGCCCGCGTAAAAAACCCCTGTCTGGTCCTCGACGCCGCAGATCCGTCCGTCCTCGATGACGAGGCGATCGACGAGGGCCTGCTTCAAATGGAGACGGGGCTCTTTTTCCACCACCGTTTTCATGGCGAGGCGGTAGAGCTGCTTATCGCACTGCACACGGGACGACTGAACGGCGGGGCCTTTGGAGGCGTTGAGGAGGCGGAAATGGACCGCCGTCTTGTCGGCGATCTTGCCCATCTCGCCGCCCAGGGCGTCGATCTCCTTGACGAGCTGCCCCTTGGCGAGGCCGCCGATGGCGGGATTGCACGACATGAGGGCAATGGAATCAAGGTTGATGTTGAACAGGAGGGTCTTGCAGCCCATTCGCGCCGCCGCCAGGGCCGCTTCACAGCCCGCATGGCCGCCGCCGACAACGATGATGTCGTACTGATTGGACAAAATAGTAAACCTCCCGTTTATACGTGTATATGAAAATCTGTCCTTGCCCCCCTTAAAAAGAGGGGGCCTACGGTGATGATGGGCTTACGCTTCCCCCTTTTCTAAAGGGGGATTGCGGAGGATTTCCATCCTTCCTTGTGCCCGTTACGGGCATGATGGTTAGCCGCAATCGAATCGCTTGCAGTTTTAACGACAATTTAATAGGATTGGCTCGAAAAAACAATGAAAAAGAAGGACAGAATTGAAACCGGCATTCTGGAATAACACAAAATTGTACTACGATCTGAAGAGCTATTGGCAAAACCAATTCGGCTGCCGGATCTATAAACTTCAGATCGACGCGGGTTTTACATGCCCGAATCGGGACGGCGCCGTCGCCACGGGCGGCTGCATCTACTGCGACGGCCGGGGATCGCAGCTTCGTCAGGCCGGGCCGCTCCCCTCCGTGGGCGGGCAAATCCGTCGGGGGAAAGAGTATTACCGGCGATACAGAAAGGCAGCAAAATTTATTGCTTATTTTCAGACGTTTACCAATACATATGCGCCGTATGCGCATTTAAAGGCGCTCTACGATGAGGCCCTGGCCGAGGAGGATGTCATCGGCTTATCCGTGGGAACGCGTCCCGACTGCGTCCCGGACGATGTCCTCGATCTGTTCCAATCCTACGCGGAGACGAAACACATCTGGCTGGAGTTAGGGGTCCAGTCCATTCACGACAAAACCCTGCGGTTTTTAAACCGGGGACATTCGGCGGCACAGTTTTTGGATGCCGTTCATCGCACAGCCGGACGCAACATCCTCATTTGCGTGCATATCATTGTCGGTCTGCCGGGGGAGATGCCTGCGGACATCCTGGAGACGGCAAGGACCTTGGCGACGCTGCCGATCGACGGCATCAAGATTCATGCCCTTCTCGCCCTCAGGGGGACGAAGCTGGGCGACCTTTACGAGCGGGGCGAGGTCCGCCTGATGTCGAAGGAAGAGTACGTCGGCACGGTCTGCGATATTCTGGAGATCCTGCCGCCGGAGATGGTGATTCAGCGCCTGACCGCCGACGGCTACCGGGACATTTTTTTAGGGCCTGATTGGGCGGTCAACAAGCTGGACCTCCTCAACTCCATCAATGCGGAGTTGGAAAGAAGGAATTCATATCAGGGGATACATTTTGATAGTCTTGTAAAAAGTTGATAAGCTTCTTTTGTCATTCTGGACTCGATACGGAATCCGGCAAATTTAATGCGAACTGGATACCGGCTTTCGCCGGTATGACGACCTGTGGATTTTATATAGTCGTCATTTTTTTTAAAATTGAGATAAATCGATGATTGCCATTATTGATTACCGGGCGGGAAATCTGACCAGCGTTGCCCGTGCCTTGGACAATTTAAAAGAACCCTACCGGATTACGGCGGATGCAAAGGTGCTTGAGGAAGCCGACCGCATCATCTTTCCCGGTGTCGGCGCAGCGGGCGACGCCATGGCCAATTTGAAGAAAAATCATTTGGACCGGCTCATTCGCCGGTTTGTGGCCGACGGGAAACCCATGCTCGGCATCTGTCTCGGCACGCAGATCATCTTTGAATACAGTGAAGAAAACGATACCGCTTGTCTCGGCATTGCGCCGGGCGCCGTCAAGAGGTTTCCCGAGGGCTTGCAGGATCAGGGCCGGCCGCTCAAGATCCCCCATATGGGTTGGAACGCCGTGGCCATGCAAAGGGCCCATCCCGTTTTTGCCGGATTGCCCGAAGGGGCGGAGTTCTACTTTGTCCATTCCTACTATCCGGCGCCGTCCGATCATGACTGGGCCGTTGGCTGGACGGATTACGGCATCCGGTTTTGTTCCGCCATTGCCCGGAAAAATCTGGTCGCCGTCCAGTTTCATCCGGAAAAAAGCGGACGGCCGGGGTTGCAGCTTCTGGCCAACTTTTGCCGCTGGGGAGGATGCGATGCTGAGTAAAAGGATCATTCCCTGCCTCGATGTGCGGGACGGAAAATTAACGAAAGGCGTTAAATTCAAAGGGAATATTGACATCGGCGATCCCGTTGCCGTGGCAAAGCAATACTACGACGAGGGGGCCGACGAAATCGTATTTTACGACATTACGGCCTCATCGGACAGGCGCGCCATCATGATCGACGTCGTACGCCGCGTAGCGGAAACCATTTTTATTCCCTTTTCCGTAGGCGGCGGCATTAGGACGGTGGACGACATGCGGCAGGTCATTCTCGCGGGGGCGGAAAAAATCAGTGTGAACTCCCCAGCCGTCGTCAATCCGTCGATCATCTCCGAGGGGGCCAGGGCCTTCGGCAGTCAGTGTGTCGTTTTGGGGATGGACGTGAAAAAAGTCCCGCCTTCCCGTACGATACCCTCGGGTTATGAGATCGTCATTAACGGCGGAAGAAAATACACGGGGATAGACGCCCTCTGGTGGGCGAAAGAAGGCCAGCGGCTCGGGGCGGGTGAGATTTGTCTCAACTCCATCGATGCCGACGGCACCCAGGACGGTTATGAACTCGACCTGACGGCCCTCATTTCGACAAATGTCCAAATACCCGTCATCGCCTCCGGCGGAGCGGGCAAGCCGGAGCATCTGTTCGACGTCCTCACAAAAGGCTGCGCCGATGCGGCCCTCATCGCATCCATTGTCCATTACCGGACGTATACGATAACAGAACTCAAAACCAGTCTGAATAACCAGGGCGTCAAGACAAGGATGCAGTGGTGACAACGATTATTAACGATCGCGCCCCTTTATGGGAATCGTCATTTTCTTTCATTGGCCTGTGGCTTGCCGCCGGGGCGGCCCAGTTTCCCAACTTCATCCGGGCCTCCAACGATCCGCAATTAAGCCTGACCATCTTCAACAGCTCAACGGGCCTCTACACCCTGCAGGTCATAAGCGTCATCGCCTTCATCGGCATGCCCGTCGTCTTTGCGTATACGATTTTCGTTTACCGGATATTCAAGGGGAAGGCGAAAGCGGACTTGCATTACTAATGCAATAGTTTCTGTCATGCCGGACGTGATCCGGGATTGAGACATCTTGATTCTGCAACAAAAAACGGCGGGCAGCATAAGCTGCTGCGCCTGCCGTTAGACCCGGATGCCGGCATTCGCCGTCATGACGACCAGTGTTTTAAAGGTTACCGCTGTCCAAGCAGTTTCCTTGCCACAACCACCCGCTGGATTTCGTTGGTGCCCTCATAAATCTGGCAGATCTTCGCGTCCCGCATGTGGCGCTCTGCCGGATATTCCTTGATGTAGCCGTAGCCGCCGAAGATCTGGACGCATTCAATGGCCGCCTTCATGGCCACGTCGGAGGCGTAGTACTTGGACATGGCCGATTGCATTTCGAAGTCGTGGCCGTTGTCTTCCAGCCAGGCCGCCCGCAGGAGGAGCAGCTCTGCGGCGTCGAGTTCCGTCGCCATATCGGCCAGCTTGAACTGGATGATCTGGTTACTGGCAATGGGTTTCCCGAACTGAATGCGCTCCTTGGCGTAGGCCGTTGCGTCCTCCAGGCAGGCCCTGCCGATGCCGCAGGCCTGGGCGCCGATGCCGATCCTGCCGGCGTTCAGACCCGCCATCATCTGCTGGAATCCCTGTCCCGGTTTGCCGAGGAGGTTGGCCGCGGGGACTTCGGCGTCTTCAAAGATAAGCTCCGACGTCCCCGATGCGAGGATGCCGAGTTTCTCCTCAATTTTTCCCACTTTGAAGCCGGGGGTCTCCTTGAGATCGACGATGAGGTTGATGACGCCCTTGTAGCCCAGGGACGTGTCCGTCGTTGCCGCCAGAACGCAGTAGCGGGCCACATTGCCGCTGGTGATGAAGGTTTTCGTGCCGTTGACGATGTATTTGTCGCCCTTGAGTTCCGCCTTGCAGCGGAGCGCCGCCGCGTCGGACCCTGCCCCCGCTTCCGTCAGGCCGTAACAGCCTTCGACCTCTCCCGATGCCACGGGTGCGAGGAATTTCAACTTCTGTTCATGGGTTCCGAAGGTCTTCACCGGATGGCCGTAGAGGGTGTTGTTGACCGAAACGATGACGCCGCAACTGGCGCAGGCCTTGGATATTTCAATCATGGCCATCACATAGGTCACGTTGTCCATGCCGGCCCCGCCGTACTCCGTGGGGACGGAAACGCCCATAATGCCCATGGCACCCAGTTTCCGGCATATTTCTTCGGGATGCCGGTGCGTCCGGTCCAGCTCCGCCGCGATGGGCTTGATTTCCGTTTCGGCGAATTTCCGGACCATGTCCCGGACCATCGATTGTTCTTCCGTTGGTGCAAAATTCATAATCTGCCTCCTTCATTACTGATAAAATCCCCCTCTTCTAAAAGGGGAAGCCGCCGCCGCTCAGCGATTGAGAGGACATACCCTAACACATTCCGTGCAGGCAATCCAGTAGTCATGACCGGCCGTGTTGACGACGCGTTCGATATTTTTCAGTCCCGCTTCATCCTTCAGGGCCAGGGGGTAGATGGCATGTTTGACCGAATGGCTAAGGCAGGTCATTTTGTTGAACAGGCCGTCGTCGCGGAAGGCCTGGGACGGACATGCCTGGAAGCAGGCCCGGCAGTTTGGTGGGCAGGGGTCCGCTTCGTTCATGGGATCGCCGGGCAACTCGGCGTTGGTGATGACGGCTGCCAGACGCACCAGGCCGCCCCATTGCGGATGATAGACCTGTCCGCTCCGGCCGAAGGCGCCAAGACCCGCGTTGACGGCGGCATGCTTGAGAGAAAGAAGTCCCCAGGGCTCCATGTCCTCGAATACCATAGGGGCGTAGCTGGGCGCCGGCGTTGCCCGGTAGGAGCCGCAGGATTCGATAAAATTACAGAGTTCAACGGCCAAAACATCGAGATGCCGGTAAATCGTATGATACGACCGGTGAAGAAAATGGAGATTGTATGCGGGGGCGGTGAAGACGCCCTTGGGTACGGTAATGCCGAAAACGATGACCGTCCGGGCGTCTTTACAGAGACGCTTCGGATGATGCGCCTCCGGAGCGCCCTCGAAGCGATCCACCGGGGCAAACCCGATGACGTTGACCTTGTCTTTTATGTGGCCGGCGATCCGATCTTTCAGTTCACTTGCCATAATACCTCCTTCCTGTCCGCTGTTGTCCCGCTTGCGGGGGTAGAGGAGAGGGTGACTGTAGCGGTTCTGTAAATTTACCTGTTGTCCCGCCTGCGGGGTGAGAGGGCGGTTTTACAATAGCAGGCCGCCGTCAATCAGAATTTCCGCACCCGTCGTATAGCTTGCCGCATCGGAAGCAAGGTAGATGGCCGCGCCGGCAATATCTTCGGGATAGCCGAATCGACCCAGCCGTGTGGCTTTTGCGGCCGCCGCAATTTCCTTTTCCGCCTCTTCGGGAGTCAGATGGATCCAGTGGGAATCCATCATCTTCGAGCGGATCGGCCCGGGGCAGATGGCGTTGACCAGGATATTGTACGGCGCCAGGTCTTTTGCAAAGGCTTTGGTGACCATGAGAACGCCGGCCTTGGAGATGCTGTAGATGCTCACCCCCTGCTCCGCTTTGTAAGCGTCGACGGAGGCGATGTTGATGATCCGGCCGCCGCCCTGGTTCTTCATGATCCTCGCTGCGGCCTGGCTCATGAAGTATGTTCCCCGGAGATTGAGGTTGATGGTAGTCTCCCAGATACGCTCATCCGTATTCAGGACATCCGCGATCGCAGGACTGGCACCGGCGTTGTTGACCAGGATGTCGATGCGGCCGAACTTGTCCGCGACGGCGCCGACCATCTTGTTGATTTCTTCCAGCTTGCCCAGATGAGACTGAAGGGCGGTGCAGTCGCCACCGGCGCCCCGGATTTCCGCCGCTGTGGCTTCGAGGTCGTTGAGCTTCCGGCTTGTAATGACGACCTTTGCTCCAACCTTGGCAAAGCCCTCCGCGATGCCTTTGCCGATGCCGCGGCCTCCGCCGGTGACGATGGCCACTTTTCCTTGAAGAGAAAAACGAGACATATCAAACATGTTGCACCTCCTGTTTTTAAATAATGGTTACTTATAGCACAAAAGCGGCTGTTTTCAAGACGTTTTCAAAATGAAGAGGGCGCCCGGCGGCATGCTTTTCCTATGCGGCATGAACGACCCGGAGGTTGACATGGAGGCGAGTCTGTCATATAGCCCTTAACGCAGAGCGATAAAAGATCGCCGGGCAACCGAATAAATCCCTCAGGGCAAAATATGCGAAATCTCTCAAACAGCCGTAAATCTTCCGAACAGGATAGGGGGTAAAAAGATTCCATTCAAGAAAGGAGAAACGGGACATGATCATTGGCGTACTGAAGGAAATCAAGGCGGGAGAAAACCGGATCGCCCTCTCGCCTGCTGGGGTCCGCTCTCTTCGACTGGACGGCCACCGGGTGCTGGTGGAGACGGACGGCGGCAGCGGCAGCGGCTTTTCGAATGACGACTACGCCGCGGAGGGCGCCGGGATCTGCACGGCAGGAGACATCTACGGCAAGGCGGAGCTCATCGTGAAAGTCAAGGAGCCTCTTGAGGAGGAATGGCCCCTCTATCGCAAGGGGCAAGTCCTGTTTACCTATCTTCATCTGGCGTCATCGGAGGCGCTGACGCGATGGCTGCTGGAAAAGAAGATTGTCGGCATTGCTTATGAAACAGTGGAGGACAGGGACGGCCTTCTGCCCCTGTTGACGCCGATGAGCGAAGTGGCGGGCCGCATGTCCGTTCAGTTGGCCGCCCGCTTTCTCGAAAAAACCTGGGGAGGACGGGGAATCCTGCTATCCGGTGTTCCCGGCGTGCCGCCGGCGGAAGTCGTCATCCTGGGTGGCGGCATTGCCGGCGTGAACGCCGCCAAAGTTGCCGTCGGACAGGGCGCCCATGTCACCATCCTCGATGTACGGCATGAACGGCTCAAATATATCGACGATATTTTCCACGGCACCGTCATCACTCTGTATTCCAACCCGTATATGATCGAAAAAGCGACGGGCTACGCCGACGTTCTCATCGGCGCCGTCCTTATCACGGGCGCCCGTGCGCCTGTTCTGGTTACGGAGGACATGGTCTGCCGGATGAAGCCGGGGTCGGTCATTGTCGACATCTCCATCGATCAGGGCGGGTCCGTGGAAACCATCCGCCCCACAACCCACGCCGACCCGATCTACACGCTCCATAACGTCATTCATTGCGGCGTTCCCAATATCCCCGCCGCCGTTCCCCGGACCTCGACCTTTGCGCTCACAAACGCCACCCTTCCATACATCCGGGCCATTGCCGACAAGGGCCTCCGTCAGGCCGCCCTGGAAAACGACGCCATCGCCTGCGGCATCAACTGCGCCGCAGGAAAACTGATCCATCCTGCCGTTGCCGCGGCATTCGGCATGGACAATGCGCCGTGGCATGAGGTATTGCCGTTAAAATTTTGACGACAGGGCAATAATCTGTTACGAAAAGGCCTGTTCCGACAGGCATGACGTGTTTTAAACCGGATCATGAAAATCTTTCATTGCAGGGAGGATGTATGAATTACGACAATATCATTTATCAGGTAAAAGACGGATTGGCTTTTGTGACCATCAACCGGCCACAGAAACTCAACGCCCTCAATGGCGACCTCATCAACGAATTGTTTGATGCGTTTGATCATATCGGGAAGGATGCGGACGTCAAGGCGGCGATCATCACCGGCGCCGGCGACAAGGCGTTCATTTCGGGCGCGGATATCCAGGAACTGGCCGTGCTGAACCCGATGTCGGGGAAAGAAAAAATGCTCAAAGGTCATGCCTTGTTTAACCTCATCGAAAATACGGGCAAGCTGGTGGTGGCCGCCGTCAACGGATTTGCCCTGGGCGGCGGGTGCGAGTTGTCCATGGCCTGCACCCTCCGGTTTGCGTCGGCAGACGCCCGGTTCGGGCAGCCGGAGATCAATTTGGGCGTCATTCCCGGTTACGGCGGCACGCAGCGGCTCAGCCGTCTGGTCGGCAAAGGACGGGCTCTGGAACTGATTCTTTCCGGCGACATGATCAATGCCGAGGAGGCCCACCGGATCGGACTGGTCAACAAGGTTTATCCGAAGGAGCAGTTGCTCGAAGAAACGGAAAAGTTCTGCCGCCGACTCATGGCCAAGGGGCCCATCGCCCTCCGATGCGCCCTAGAAGCGGTAAACAAGGGACTAAATCAGACGTTGGAGGACGGATTGAATCTCGAAGCCAATCTGTTCGGTCTGCTTTGCTCGACGGAAGACATGAGAGAAGGATTGACGGCCTTTCTGGAAAAACGCAAGCCCGTATTTCAAGGAAAATAAAAAAGACGGGCGCCTTTTCTATCAGAGCAAATTTTCCGGCATACGTTGTTCCGCTTGCCGCCGCCCCTACACCCGTCCGCTGCTTTCTCCAGTCACAATGGCTCCGGCAATCAGATGGGCCATGCGCAGGGGTTCCGGTATATGGCCTGCTGTGGAAAACTGTCTCACGACGGTTGCCGCCTGCTCAAGCGTCAGGCCGAGGCGTTGAACGTAAATCTGCGCAACAGGCTCCATTGGCCCGAGTCGCTCGATCAATGCCCATTTCCTCCTCCCCCCGCGCATCTTCAGCAGGGCATCTCTGATCGCGACCATATCAAGCCGTCTGCGCGAGACAACCAAAAGGGGAAGCCCCAGTTCCGCATGTATGAAGAAAACATCGACGACGTTAAACCCCGCCAGTGAAATCCCTTGCAGCATGATCAATTGAAGGGTTTGGGCAAACTTCGACTGTGAAATCAAGGCCGTCAATTTTTCGGCGGCATCTGTTCCGTCCCTTTTTACCCTGCCGATCAGGATGCCGTTCATCTGTAACCGGGCAAAGATGGTCCCCACGACTTGGACAGTGCCCCTGTGACCGGCAGGGAAGGGTGCGTCGTCAAACCCAATGACATTCGAGAAATGCTTTATCATGGTTGCCTTCCCGGTCTTTGCTTTTCAGGACATGCGCCAAGCGGCGCTGCCGCCCCGGATAAAACATATCCGGGATATGCCGCCTAAATAATCCCTTTTTGGATCAATTCGTCCAGGGTTTCTTGACAGAAGCCCAACAATTTCGAGTAAATTTCCAGATTATGCTCCCCCGGCCGGGGTGCGCGGGTTTCGATCCGGCCGGGCGTCTTGGACAGCTTGATCGGGTTGGGGCTGACGGGCAGCGGCTTCAGACCGGGGACTTCCATATCGACATGAGGCAGCATGCCCGTTTCCTGAACATGGGGGTCCTGCGCCACCTGGCCCAGTTCGTAATAGGGGCTGCAGGGGATATGGGCGGCTTCCGTTTCGCCAAGCACCTGCTCCACCGTGCGCTCTGTCATCCAGTCCGCCACGAGGGGGTCGATTTTATCCCGGTGCTCAAACCGGCTCATGTCGTTGTACAGTTCGGGATCGTCGAGGAGCTCCTCATGGCCGATGAGTTTTGCAAGGCGCCTCCAGATGCTGTTCATGATGGAGGCGATGAAGACATAGCCGTCCTTGCATGCAAACAAATCCGTCGTTGTCAGATAGGGGGCGCGGTTGGCGATCATGGGCCGGGAGCGGCCCAGCACCTCTTTTTCCGCGATGATGGGGGCCGTAAAAGAGATGGCCGTCCGCAGGAGGGAAAGATCGACCATCTGGCCTTCTCCCGTCTTGTCCCGGTGGCGCAGGGCAAGCAGAGTGCCGACGGCGGCGGACAGGGCCGTTCCGTAATCCATGGGATTGAAAAAAGCCCGGATGGGCGGTTTGTCGGGAAACCCGCCGCAATTCATGGCGCCGGACATGGCCTGGGCGATGAAATCAAAACCCGCCCGGTCCCGGTAGGGGCCTTCGCTTCCGAAGCAGGAGACGGCCGTTAAAATAATGTCCGGCTTGACGGCGCACAGGCGGTCGTAGCCAAGACCCATGGATTCGGCGGCAGCGGGCGTGAAGTTGTGGATCACCACGTCGCAATGTTTGACGAGGCCATCCAGGATTTCCAGGGCTTCCGGGTTGTTTTTTGAAAGGTTCAGGGTAATGCCCTTCTTATTCCGGGCGTAACTCGGGTAAGACAGGTTATTGCCGTCCGGCCCGATCAGGCTGTGGGTGCGGTCTTCCTCGCCGCCGGGCCGGTCCACCCGGATCACTTCGGCGCCCATGTCCGCCAGAATCATGCCGCAATACGGACAGGAAATAAACCGTCCGAAATCCAGAACCCTGATGTCGTCAAGCACTCTTTGCATCGCATCTCCCTGTCAAATTAGATTTATTTTTTTTAATCGTTCAATTTCATCCAATATCTCACCGATGACTTCCCGGTTCATGATGGTTTTTTTGTCGCCGGATTTTGCCGAATAGACATAAAATACTTTTCCGCCATATTCGCCGGTGAATTTCTCATGTGTTTCCTGCTGGAGACTTTTTTCTTTAAAAATCTGGGGAAGCTGAATGCCCTGATGTAAAGGCTTTATCTGTATCCCGATATATTGGCCTTTGATTTTAATAAAGAAATCAATATTGTAAAGTCTGTCCCACCGGTCCGGAGCCGGCTCTATTTTCACGCCGAGCTCTTCCTCAAGCTGCCCGTAGATGGTTTTGATCTCCGTCATGTAACCGTCGAAGGTGCGGTCCGTAACGAGCTGGAGCATGTAATCAATGCAGTCCTGTTCCGTAATTTGTTCGACTTCCCCCCGGATGACGCCGGTGATTTTGGTGTAAAGCTTTTTGCCGAGGCTTTCGATGTGATCTTCCGGTTTGACGTGACGAAAGTAATATTCACGCCATTGGTCAATGGTTTTGGGGGCGCATTGCCGGATGCTCTCGGAAGTCGGACCGACATTTCGTTTGAAATTCAGCTGGAACCGGTTCATGGCGCTGTTCAATATCCACTCTTTAGCCATGCTGCGTCTCCCCGATGCGCAAGAATTTTTTCTTGTATTTATAATCCATGGCTCCATCGACATCCGCCAGGCCTTCTTTGATAAGGTGGGCGTTGATAAACGTTTTATTCTTTAAATACAGGTAGCAAAGCCGGTTGTTGTGTTCGTCGTATTTTTGATGGTCGAAGCGCATGAAAACCTTTTGCCCCGTGACCTTTTCCTTCAGAAAGGCAACGGCTTCGCCACGGACGTTTTTTCTGTCTTTGATGCCGATAAGCCGGATGATCACATCGTTGCTGAGTTTTAACAATGCGGGACTGATAATTTCCTTTACGGAGTAGTAATCTTCCCGCTCCGTGATGTTTTGGTCGATTTTAGAGCCGAAGCGGCGGGTTTTGGGATCTATCTTCTTGTCAAGTTTGTGAGGGTCCCGGAAAATATAGGGCAAGTTGTCGATTTGCTGCTTAAAATCGGCGCTTGGATGATCCTCGGAAAATTCATATGCCGTTCCGTCGTGGTCTAATTGATGTACGTTCAGTTTTTCTTTTATTTTCGGAATGTATTCGACGTTGATTTCGTAGCCGATGGAATTGCGTTTCAAATAGCGTGCGACAAGAGACGTCGTCCCGCTGCCGAGGAACGGGTCCAGTACGGTTTCCCCCGCAAAAGCAAACATTTTGATCAGTCTTGCAGGCAATTCTTCGGGAAACATGGCCAGATGCCCGTTTTGCTTTTCGCCGGCGAAGTTCCAGTGACCGGAAAAGTACGTATTCCATTCCTCCTTCGTCATGGCGGATAATTTTTTCTGCTCCGCCGTCGGTTTAGGCGAATTGCCCGGTTTTTTGAAAAGCAGGATAAACTCATAGTCGATCTTTAAAATTCCATTCCGGGGGTAAGGAAAACTTCCCATGATCGTAGCGCCGCCCGTTGTGTTTGTTGTGGTCACTTTCTGCCAGATAACGGCGCCCATATAGTCAAATCCGATGGTTTCACAGAATTTGATAATTTCCGTCCTGATGGGAATGACCTTATATCGCCCGTAATAAACGGAACGGGCGAACTGGTCGCCGATATTGATGCAAAGCCGGCAACCCTCATGCAGCACGCGATGGCACTCTTTCCAGACAAGATTTAAATGGTTGATGTAGCTTTCGTAGCTTTCATGAAATCCGATCTGGTCGTCGCTGCCGTAATCTTTCAACTGCCAGTAGGGCGGCGACGTGATGACCAGGTGAACGGACTGGTCGGATACAAGGTTCATCTGCCGGCTGTCGCCGTTTATGATTCGATGGTTGGTTTTCAATATTTCTGCTCCCCGATGATCCGTTCTTTTTTTATCCGATGAGGATCACGATAAGTTTTCTTGGCCCGTGCATGCCCTTGAATTGTCCGCCCTGGATGTCGCCGGTCATGCTGGGGCCGGTGGTAAAGGTGAACTGTCCCGGCAGCTTGTTTTTATCGCCGAAGACGCGTTCTGTAACGCTTTCATACACAGGGAAAAGACGCCCGACAGGGAGCAGGGCGATATGCGTTATCGGGGCGATGGAGATGAGGCGCGGCTGATTTCTGTCATGAATGAGCCCGATGGTGCCCGATTCGGCAACGCCGTAATCGGCCCCCGTCACGCCCGCCTGTACCTCCGTGAAGACAGCGTTTTTATAGGCATCCCGGTCGGCAAAGTCCCCGGCCGTAAGCACCCGGACGCCCATTTCTTTTCCCCAGGCCCGCAGGTCAAGAGGGGCGACGACGGCATCTGTGGATGCCATGATGGTTGTTAAGCCTTCTTCAGCAAAGATTTCCGCGAGCTTTGCCTTCGCCTCGGCAGAATCTTTAACACGGTGCACGACGCCCGTCTGGGCGGTGAGGTTCTGTGTGAAATTTGCGATCAGTTGCTCGCCGTTCCAGGACAGTTCGGTCAAGGGCGGCACATACGGTCTCGGAACCGTTTTTGCCTTCGGCGCCCCCTTGAGCTTCCCCAGAATTTCTTCTCTTGCCCTTTGTGACATGCAGCCCTCCGCTTACCTGCTTTTTTTAATTTTTGTCCATCGGTCATGAAACGTTTTTTTCGCCATAACGGGGAGGTCCCGTGTGCGGAACCAGCCGTACAAGGGGGCGACGGTCTTTCGGATCACACCGTCTTTTGCGTGGTAGTTCATCATGGGCCGCATCGTTTTTACGGCGATTTTCCAGCGCCAGGCCCTGGCGGCCCCCCAGCTCCAGAGATCGAATAATTTAGCAGGCTTGTCGGGAATGAAGTCTCCCTTTTGCTCTGTGTCCGCCTGGGCTTCGAGCATCCGGTAATAGAGGAACATCTTCGGGTGATCGATGCCGGCCGGGCAGAACTGCTTGCAGGCCCCGCAGAGGGTGCAGGCATGGAACAGGTCGTGCGTTCGATCAAGGCCGATCAGCAGCGGACTTAAAACCTGACCCATGGGGCCGGAATAGGCCCAGCCGTAAGGATAACCGCCGATCTTGCAGTATACGGGGCACGCGGCAAGGCATGCCCCGCAACGGATGCAGCGGAGCGCTTCGCGGGTCTGTTGATCCTGATAGATCTTCGAGCGTCCGTTGTCGAGGATAATGATATAAAGTTCTTCCGGTCCGTCCATTTCATCGCTTTTTTTCGGCCCGCTGTCGATGGAGACGTAGGCGGATAATTTTTGCCCCGTACAGTTCCGGCATAAGAGGCGGATCATGTGCATGGCGTCCGCCATGGTGGGGACAACCTTTTCCAGACTCATGATGGAGACCTGGATTCTCGGCGAGGACTTGTTCAGGCGGATGTTGCCTTCGTTTTCCACATTGATGATGGAGCCCGTTTCGGCGACGGCCATATTGACGCCTGTGATGCCCATGGCCAGATGGTGGAATTTATCCCTCAAGTACAGGCGCGCTGCATAGCCCAGCTTTACGGGATCGGTTGTCGGTTCCTTCATGTCTGCCTTGGCGATAAACAGGTCGCTGATTTCTTCGACGGGGATATTGAGGGCCGGCCCCACGATGTGAAAAGGCGGCCGGTGGAGCTGCTGGGCAATGAATTCGCCCAGGTCCGTCTCGAAGGGCTCGATGCCGTTTTCCTGAAGGACGTCGTTTAAGCCCATCTCTTCCGTGACCATGGACTTGCCTTTGGTGACGTATCGGACGCCGCGCTCCCTGGCCAGGTTCAGGACAAAGGCATTGGCTTCTGCGGCGGTTTCCGCCCAGATGATCTTTGCCCCGTTTGCCGCCGCGTTTTTCTCGAATTCTTCCAGAAGCTCCGAAAGCCGGGCAATGACCTCGGCGCGGATGGCCCGTCCGTAGTCGTTTGCCGCCTCCGGATCGGCGAAAGTCTGCATGCTTCTCTGGCGTGAGATGGTGATGCCGTAAGGCAGCACGCCGAGAAACTGTTTGTTCCGGTCATTCTTTAATTCTTTTCTGGCAACGTCGACAAATTGTTCCGTCTTGATGTCCATGGCTCAGCCTTCCTTCCCATGCCCGTCGCTTGACGTGCTGCCGGTTCCGCTGCCAGCCAGAAACTGCGCCAGGTGCATCGCCTTTTTGCCCGGATGGTTCCGGCTCAAATAGCCCCCGATGTTCAAAAGGCAGCCCGGTTCGCACAAAAGGAGCACATCCGCGCCGCTTGCCAGATAATGATCGCATTTTTCCTTCACCATGGCTTCGGAGATGTCGGGATAGCTAATAGCGAATTCGCCGCCGAAGCCGCAGCAGGTTTCAGCGAATTTCAGGGGGACAAGCTCTGCGCCTTTAACTTTTGCAATCAGTTTTTTCGGCTGCTCGGAGACGCCCAGTCCCCGCAGGACATGGCAGGATTCATGGTAGGCGACCCTGCCGGGATAGGAGGCGCCGCAGTCTTCAACGCCTAAGACATCCACGATGTATTGAGACAGTTCGAATATCCGGGGTGCAAGTTCTTCCGCCCGGCGGAACCACACCGGTTCGTCGCAGAAGAGTTCCGGATAGTGGTGCTTGACCGTGCAGACGCAAGAACCGGACGGGCTGACGACGGCCTCATCGTTGCCGAAGACCTCGATGAAGTGCCGGGCCACGTCCCTGGCCTGTTTGACGAAGCCGGCATTGATGGCCGGCTGGCCGCAGCAGGTCTGCTCATCATGATAGATGGGATCGACGCCGAGTCTTTCTAAGAGATGGTAGGTCGCCTCGCCGATTTCCGGCAAAAAGAGGTCCACCGTACAGGGAATGAACATGGAAACCGTTTTCACTGAGGTCCCTCCTTTTTTCAAAATGCGGGATGCATGGTGTAGAGGCACAAAATCCCCGCCTGCCCGTTGATTTCCGCTTTGGTCTGTTCACCGTTTACGACCCGCCGGATGAGGCCGATAATGTCTTCGCCCACGTCTCGCAGGGCCTTTCCCTCCAGGATGACCCCGGCGTTGATGTCCATATCGTCTTCCATAGCGCGATACAGTTGCGATGTGGAGGCCACCTTGATGACGGGGCAGATGGGAAAGCCGATGGGATTCCCGCGGCCCGTCGTGAAAACGATAAGCTGAGCGCCGCTGCCTGCCAGTCCCGTCATGGACTCCGTGTCGTAGCCGGGGCCGTCCATGAGGATCACGCCTTTTTCCGCCGGAACAGCCGCATAATCGACGACCTGGTTGAT
>JAFGHS010000018.1 GCA_016930075.1 Deltaproteobacteria bacterium | reverse complement strand
TCTTCCTCGGCCTTTTTCTTAGCCTCTTCCTCGGCTTTTCTCTTAGCTTCTTCTTCAGCTTTTTTCTTGGCCTCTTCCTCGGCCTTTCTCTTGGCCTCTTCCTCGGCCTTTCTCTTGGCTTCTTCCTCGGCTTTTTTCTTTGCTTCTTCTTCTGCCTTTCTCTTGGCCTCTTCTTCGGCCTGTCTTTTGGCCTCTTCTTCAGCTTTCCTCTTGGCCTCTTCCTCGGCCTGTCTTTTGGCTTCTTCTTCGGCCTGTCTTTTCTGCTCCTCCTCGACCTTTTGCCTGCTTGCCTTTCCTGCTTCCCATATTCCTTCACATTCACTTCCGTCCGTCGAGGTATAGATGCCCTCGCCGTGGGGCAGGTTATTTTGCCAGTCACCTTTATAGTTGCTTAAATCGGGCCAGGTAAAGACGCCATAACCTTGCAGGCACCCATTAACAAGGTCGCCTTCGTAGCGGCTGCCGTCAGGCCAGATAAGCGTTACTTTCCCTTGATAACTATTCGCAGGGGATGTTACCTGATACCTGTCCTTTACTGTGGATCCCTTTGTAAGCATATAACGTTTAAAAACCCTTCCCTGATTTTCTATTTCTGCCGGGCAATAGTCTTTTGTGAACAACGCATGATGGTGTTACTTACCAGATATTCAGCCGAGCCGCAATATGGATGCTGCACCTTCCTGCTTTGGTCCGACAAGGGGTCTTTGCACTTAAAGGTGGATTATTCTCACGCCGGGCCATTGAGCATGGAAATATTCTGCGACAAGCCTCCTGTGGCATCGATCCGGCTTTTCCTCGCTGCAAAGCAGGCAGGCCTCATGAAGAAGCTTCCGGGAGATGCTGCTTTCAACCCCTCTTGCGGAAAGCAAAGCCAGAAAGTCCCTTTCGTAAACCGGCCAACTCCCTTTGTTCTTCTTGAAATCATCCAGGATCTGCTGCGTCGGCGCCAGATCAAGACAATGGGTGTAATCCATTCCGCCAATCGTCCGGAGAAAATAACGGAGGTCGTCACGTTTGGCAAAGCCCGCCAGTTGGGAAACATTGTTGAGCCGGATGTCGATGACGCGCTTCACGCCCGCCCGGATCAGACGGGTAAAAAAGTCTTCGGCCGTTTTTTTCGTGAAACCGATAGTGAAAATATTGATCTCATTCATATTATTCCCCGCCCTTCCTCCAGCGTATAGGCGATCTTTTCCCCCTGAAGGTCATAGGCCCGCTGAATTTGCTCCTCTTCGGTTGAAAAAAGATCGGCAGGATCGATTTTCAGCAGCTTCATGAGCCGCTTTTCCGAATCCCCATTGTCTTCCAGAGAGCCGTCTTCCAGGATATGCCGGATGCGGATGTCGTCCCCGCGCAGATGCCGGCAGATCAGGATCATCCTGTGGCACATGAGCGGATCCTTTTCGGCGCACATAAGTGCCATGCGGTTTGCCGCCATGCCCTTCCGCAGACGGATGAGGCCCTGTCTAAAAATATCTTTTTCTGCAAGGCGCCGGTACCGGACTTTCCCATTTTCGTAACAGGCCGGATCGGCGCTGCGAGGCCCCAGTTCCGCGCCCAGATAAAGATAAAGAATGCGGCGTTTGGCGGCATCTTCCTTCAGGAATTCGCGGTTGAACTGAGGCGTAAAACGGCTGTAGGGGCTGGATCGGACGTCGCACAGGGCATTGATTTTATGCTTGTTCAGAAGCTCCATGAAGTGTTCGGACGTATGCACCGAATGTCCTATTGTGAACAGGTCTTCCATTTTTCAATCCTTGTCATAAATCAACACGGCCGCCGCCAGTTTATAACAGTAGCCGTTGAACGGTTCGCTCAGGCTGACCGTCAGATAAACCTCTTCGGCGTTCAATGGATATTCACCCTGATTCTTCATGAGATACGTCCTTTCAATGACGGGATCGGTTACCGACAGGAGATAGGGTATACCACGGTACGAGAATCTGGAGCGAATCTTTTTTCTCCCATCCGGATCATCGGATACCAGAATCGTAAAATCATCCGGACGGATCAGGTAAAGTGAAGTCCCGTCTGCCTCCCGCAGTGCGTCTTCGGGCACACGGTCGTTTATCCCGGTTATGCTGTGAAATCCCGGCTGCCAGAGTTCATTTGCTTTATCCACCATTTGCGGCAAGGCATCAGGGGACAATCTGCATTGCCATGACCAGAGATGCTTGTCTGCGATCAGGATGTTTTCTTTTTGGCGGGGGTGATCATCTGCGCCCTGAGTTTCGATGGTGATTACATCGAGGTATCGGGGAATATGCCCGCTATCCAGCCGTATGGCCTCCGCGGCAAGCTCACCGTTTTCCTGTCTGCTGACCGGGCGAAGCCACGGCCCGATTTTCTCGTCTGCCCATTCCTTGCCGGCTATGCAGTAACCGCCGTATTTCCGGGATGCCGCAAGGACGATGAAGGTTTTACGGTTTCCGGCGCTGATCGGTTTTTCACATAAAAGAAAGAGCTGGAGAATCTTCAATTCTTCGTACGAAATCGTTCCCTGAAGATCCTCAAAAACAGGGCGCAGCCGCTCCGTTCCCAAGCGGGCAAAGGATGACAGGGCGGATTGTCTTTCGCTTTCCGTCAGATGTGAATAGGTCAGAAGATGTTTCCCGTTGAGCGGATGATGATTCTGTTGATACCGGTAAAGATTATCAATAACCGTATTTTGCTTAATGCCGAAATCCGTCGCCAGCTGCTCGATGGTGCGGCCTTCATTGAATTGTTCGCCTATGACCATATGACGCAGCCCGCCGTTAGGTGGCGGGGCGGCGGCGGGAAATTGATCTGCAGGCGGAGGTTTTTCCTTTTCGGGAATTTGATGAGTCCGACAATATTCCTTAATCATCTCCAAAAACACGCCGGCGTATTTTTCCAGCTTTCTTTGGCCGATGCCATGAAGCGTCATCAGGCTTTCTTTTGATTGAGGATAATAGAAAGCCATTTCCCTCAAAGTGCGGTCATGGAAGATCACATAGGGCGGCATGTTTTCCTGGTCGGCAATTTCCTTCCTTTTTGTCCGGAGGATTTCAAAAAGTTCGGCATCAAAGGTTTCCGTATCGCCGGCCCGCTGCCGTTGAGGGGCGCCCTGTTCTTTCCCGGTCTCTTCCAACTTGCCGAAAAATGACTCTTTGCCCCGCAGGACATCCCAGGCCTTCCGGGTCAGTTTCAACGATCCATGCTCATAATCGTTTTTAAGCAGGCCCTTGTGGGTCAGTTGACGGGCGATTTGGCGCCATTGGTTTGTGGAATAAGACCGGCCGATTCCGTAGGTGGAGAGCTGCTCATGCCGGAATTTCAGGACTTTCTGGTCTTTTGATCCCCGCAGGACATTCATGATATGGCCTGCGCCGAATATCTCGTCGGTCCGCTTGACGCAGGACAGAAACATCTGCGCCGGGATGGTCAGATCGGTGAGATCTTTTTCATCCTGACTCATCCGGCAGTTGTCGCACATGCCGCAGCGGTCGGGGACATTGGTTTCGCCGAAATAATTCAACAAAGAAACGCGGCGGCACATGTCCGTTTCGACAAAGCCCATGAGCCGGTTCAGGAGTATATTGGCCACCATTTGTTCCTGTTTCGTTTTTTGTTCGATGAAATACCGCACCTTGCGGATATCCCCATAACTGAACAGCAGAAGACAGTGGGCGGGCAGACCATCCCGTCCCGCCCGTCCGATCTCCTGATAATAATTGTCGATGCTTCCGGGAAGATCGTAGTGGACAACAAACCGGACATTGGGTTTGTTGATTCCCATGCCGAAAGCGATTGTCGCTGCAATGATCCGGACATCGTCGCGGCTGAAGCGCTCCTGGTTTTCGGTGCGCTCTTTCTCCGAAAGTCCGGCGTGGTAAGGGAGTGCGGCGTATCCCTTCTGTACGAGGAGGGTGTAAAGCTCGTCTGTCTGCCGGCGGGTGGCGCAGTAGATGATGCCCGATTCGTTCGGATACTGATTGATCAGGGTCAGCGCCTGATCGAAGGGTTTGGCTTTCGGGAGCACTTCCAGAAAGAGGTTCGGCCGGTTGAAAGAACCGACATATTCCCCCTGCGTGTTGATATGCAGGGATTGCCGAATATCCTCCCGGACGCGCGGCGTGGCCGTGGCGGTCAGCGCCGCACAGCATGCATCAGGGAACACGGCGCGGACCTCCGCAAGCTGCCGGTATTCCGGGCGGAAATCATGGCCCCACTCGGAAATGCAATGGGCTTCGTCAATGGCGATGCAATCCACGTCGAGGGTGGTCAGCAGGGAAAGGGTTCGCGGTGCAAGGAGATTCTCCGGAGATACGTAGAGAAGCTTCACTTCGTTATTTTTGAGCTTCACGACGTTTTTTCGGTATTCCTCGACGCTTAAGGAACTGTTCAGGAAAAGGGCCGGAACGCCGTATTCCCGCAGTTGGTCAACCTGGTCCTTCATCAGGGAAATGAGCGGCGAAACCACAATGGTCAGCCCGTCAAAAATCATTCCCGGAATCTGATAGCAGAGGGACTTGCCCCCGCCCGTCGGCATCACAACCAGGGCGTCGCGTTTCTTCAGGAGATGGGCGATAATTTGCTCCTGGAGGGGCCAGAACGTGTCGTAGCCAAAGACGGTTTTCAAAATGTCTTTCGCGTTCATAAACGTTTTCCTGCTGATTTTGCCGAAAAGACTCTTCTGCAAGACCGTTGTAAACCTTGATAACTTCCGGGTTTATCAAATAT
>JAFGHS010000178.1 GCA_016930075.1 Deltaproteobacteria bacterium | reverse complement strand
GCCCGCTCCGATTATGACGTCACCGATAATGACCGCCTCGGGATGAACAAAGGCGGTGGGATCGATTGCCGGAACCACGCCCTCAAATTCATAAATCCGTCCCATGTGCTTGTATATCCTCCCTAACAATCTTTAGCGCTCCGTATTGCAGTGAATTTGGGCCGATGTCCTCGATACCATGAAGGGCCTGCCGTCTGCATCTTTTTCCTTGTTCGGAGGGCGGGTGCGGGGGAAGGGGTTGCTTGGTTCACAACCCCTTCCCCCGTTGCAGGGAGGGAAAAACCTTTGAACAACAGATCAAAGGCGGCAAGTCTTCAAAACCGCGGATCTCAAGCCGGCTTTTTAAAACATTCCGGCAACACCGGAACGGCAGGCCACTCGGCGGGGTATATTTGATCGGGTTTCTCGCCGCGTTTTTCCTTTTTCGGGCGGAGTCCCGGACGGGCAAAATGCCGGTGCCCCTCTTTTTCGGTCCTGCCGTTTATGGCCGCCTCGGAACGCAGCCGCCGACCTATCGTCTTCTCCATCAGCTTCCCGAGCCGGAGCACCTTGTCCACGTCATAACCGTGTTCAATGCCCAGTTCATCTATCATGACGACAAGATCCTCAAGACAGATCAGGCCTACGTACCGGGGATCCCTGTAGTAATAGTCGCCGGTCCCCCTCACGGGCGTATCATCGAGAAAGTTTGCCGGCTGTCCGCCAAGACCGCCGAGCGTTCCTTCGAAGCGAGTTATGCCTGCATGAAGGGAGGCCAAAACCGAGGCCGACGCCACGCGCTTTGTTTCATGAAAATGGGCGAGATGAAGCTCCGGAATGGGCATTTCATCCAAAATCATGGCAAAATACCGGTACACTTCCGCCGCCGAAGCTGAGCCGTCATGGTCGGCGTGTTCTATGTCATAAGCGCCGATTTCAAACCACCTTTTTGTAAATATGACGGCTTCCTCAAGTTTCGTGGCGCCGCTTATGGGGCTTCCCCATATGGTGCTCACGACGCCGCACATCTTCATGCCGGCGTCATTGCATTTTTTCGTGCACCGCTCCGCCTCTTTCCAATATTCCGGAAGCGTCGTGCCGGAATTGGCGAAGTGATGTTCCTCATCGGTGGAAACCATCATCAGCAGCCTGTCGGGTCCGATTCCCCGCTGTCGCAGTTCTATGGCGCGGTCGACGGCGGCTTCCCTGATTGTAACGGCCGAAAAGATTATATCATCGGGATTGATATTCTTGCCGGCGCATCGTTTCTTGAACTTGTCGCTTCTGAAATAGGCAAGAACGTCTTCGGCGTCCCTGAACTGGGGTATGCCGGCAGGATTGCCCAGGTTTACGATTTCGATCTCCCGGCAGCCCGCCAGGATCAATTCTTCTGCGTAATAGATCTTCGCCGCCGTCGATATAAACTTTTCCTCATGCTGAAAGCCGTCCCTGATCGTTATATCCCCTATCATCACTTTTTTCGGCATTCGCGGGAATATCTTCCAGTAATCGTACTCGGTCATACAAACACTCCTTAACATTTAATTGATTGAGGCTTATTCGCCTCTAAAAACCGGCGCTCTTTTTTCAGCAAAGGCCGCCAGCGCTTCTCTTCTGTCCGCCGTGGGGATGGTTACTTCATAGGCTTTTGATTCCAGAGGGAGTGCAACGCCCAGGCTCGCTTCCATGCCGTAATTAATGGCAAATTTCGCCTGGGCCACGCCGATGGGCCCATTTTTCGCAATTTCCCGCGCCATGGCAAGGGAAGCTTCCATCAGTTTTTCCGGCGCAGCAACCATATTGACCAACCCTATCGAAAACGCCGTCTGCGCATCGATCCGCCGGGCCGTAAAAATGAGTTCCTTTGCCTTGGCAACGCCGACGATTCTTGGCAACCTCTGAGTTCCCCCGGCGCCGGGGATAATAGCCAGGCCCGTTTCCGTGAGACCCATGAGCGCCGTCGATGCAGCGATTCGAATGTCGCAGGCCAGGGCCAGTTCCGTCCCGCCGCCAAAGGCGAAGCCGTTGATGGCGGCGATCACCGGGATTCTCGCCTGTTCAACGGCGGTAAAGGTGTTACGAATCGTGAAGATGAATCTTCTTACCTGATCGTCCGTCATGGTGCGCCGCTCCCGCAGATCGGCGCCGGTGGAAAAGGCCTGCTTCGCCGCCTCCCGGTCGCCCCGGGCGCCCGTTATGATTGCGCAGCGAAGGTTGTTGTCGAAATTGGCTTCCGTTATCGCTTGCTGCAATGCCGTCGTCAATTCCATGTTGAAACAGTTCATGGCTTCGGGACGATTCAGCGTCAACAGAAGTATGGTTTCATCGATTCTTTCTTGCTTGAGCACTTCGTTCATATGTCGCACCGCCTTCATTGCAATGATATTAGTTCACTGAGCGCGAGCAGCGTCAAAATTTAAAATTGCCGAAGGTCGACTCGTGAATCGGCTTCAACAGCGATACTTCCAGGGCCATGGCTAAATAGTCTCTGCTCATGCGCAGGGGTATTGTTCCATCGTGAAAGAGCCGGGCTTCCGTATAAAAGGGATGAGCCTGGCTGGAGTATTTTTCAACCATCATGTTCTGAAATTTCATCGCCGCTTCTTCATCCATCTCCTGTCCCGTCTTTTTTGCATTGGCGCGTTCCAGAGATGTCAGAATGAATCCTGCCGTCTTGCCCGACATGACGGACGTCCGGCCGCGCATCGAATTGAAGATGAAGTGAGGATCATAGGCCCGGCCGCACATTCCGTAGTTCGCCGCGCCGTGATCGGGCCCAATCACCCATTGTATTTTGGGAACTTCCGCACAGGCGCACGCTCGAACCATATCAGAGCCGTATTTGCCGATTCCGCCGTACTCTTCCTGGGTTCCCACCATGTAGCCCGGCGAATTCTGAATATAGATGATGGGTATCTTTTGAGTGCAGCACCTGATGACCCATTCGGTGGCCTTTCGGGCTGCCTCAATAAAAATAACGCCGTTGTTGTTGCTCGCGATTATCCCGGCGGGGATGCCCTTTATG
>JAFGHS010000177.1 GCA_016930075.1 Deltaproteobacteria bacterium | reverse complement strand
GAGAAGGCTATGGATAACTCCGTCTTTTGTTTTAATAGGACACTTCTATTTTGGTAAGAATAGGACATTTCTAAATTGGCTGGACAGGCCGTCTATATTGTCTTGACGAAAAAACGCGTTATCTTTATACTCGCGTCGCATTTCGAAGATTTTTTTTAAGGATTACAGCCATGGCATTTACAAGACCGGAAATTATCAGGCCCCCCAGCGAACACGCCAGCTACTATTTGCCCCTGACGTCGGGGTGCTCGAACAATTCCTGCACTTTTTGCGCCTTTTCCTTCTCCACCCTCGGCATCCGCGATCTTTCCGACGTAAAAGCGGAAATCGACGCCATGTCCCTGTTTTGTCATCACCGTATGTGGACGGCAGGCCAGCCCAATATCGTCTATGCCATTCTCCAAAGCTGGGACGGCAGAAAAGTTTTCCTCCAGGACGGCGATGCCCTCGTCTATCCGTATCCGAAGCTGTTGGAGGCCCTTCAATATCTCAACAGGAAATTCCCGAATCTTGAACGAATCGCAAGCTATGCCACACCCCAGGACATCTTGCGTCGCAGCGCCGATGAGTTAAAAGCGCTGAAGGAACAAAAACTCGGCATCCTCTATATGGGCGTAGAAAGCGGCGATGACGACGTCCTCCGGAAAATTGAGAAGAACGCCACCCATCATCAGATGGTTGAAGCGGCAAAAAAAGTGAAGGATGCGGGAATGCTCCTGTCTGTGACCGTCATCCTCGGCCTCGGCGGCGTCAAGGGCAGCAAGCAGCATGCCGCGGAATCGGCGCGGATTCTGACCGAAATGGATCCCGACTATGCGGGCGCATTGACCCTGACATTAATTCCCGGAACAGCGCTTCATAACGAATGGAAGCGCGGCGCTTTTGATTTAATCACCCCGATGGATTCCTTGTGGGAATTAAAAACGATGGTCGAAAATGCAAGATTCACCAACTGCTTTTTCAGCTCCATGCACGCATCGAATTATTTCGCCGTCCGCGGAGCCATGCCGAAAGACAGAGACAAAGTGCTCAAGCAGTTAAACGCCATACTGGCCAGGAAGGATCCGGCCCTGCTCCGGCCGGAATTTATGAGAGGACTGTAAAAAACGAGGCGACATTTTCATGAACGTGCGAACAAAGAAAAGATTTGATCAAAACCCCTGCCGATTTATCGTAAAAACCCTGAAGGACTATGTCAAAACCAGTCCGAAGAACCGGCTGGAAGCCTTTGATGGGGCGCCGATTTTTGACGCCCCTCTGGTGGGCTTTGCCGACGGCGACGACCCCATCTTTATGGACTACAAAAAAGTCGTCCATGAAAAGCACTTCACCCCCCGCGACGTCCTCATGAAACACCTTGTGGAAACGAAGCACATTGCATCTCCGGATTTGCCTCATATCAGCGTCATTTCCTTTGTCCTGCCCATCGCTGAGGAAACGCGGTTGAGCAACGCCCGTGAAACCAAAGGCCCTTCCCTGCGCTGGAATCATACCCGCTGGCACGGGCAGGATTTCATCAACGAGTTGTCCGCCCACCTCGTATCCGTACTGGAAGATGCCGGCTTTGAGGCCATCGCGCCGGAGACATCATCTTTCTTCAGGATTTTTACGCTGCCGGACGGTTTCGCCTCCAACTGGTCTCAGCGCCATATGGCTTACGCCGCCGGGTTGGGAACCTTCAGTCTCAACGAGGGATTTATTACAAAAAAAGGCCTGACCATGCGCTGCTCGTCCGTGGTGGCCAATATCAGGCTGGAACCGTCAAAGAGAATATTCGCCCATCATCTGGCAAACTGCAGTTTCTATGCTGAAGGCCAATGCGGCGTCTGCATCAAACGCTGTCCCTACGGCGCCATCAGCGAAAAAGGACACGATAAGTTGAAATGCGTCAATGCGCTTTTCGAAAAGCAGAGGCCCTGGATCGACGGCGCCCACGGCCCCGGCTACATAGGTCAGTATGCCGGATGCGGTCTTTGCCAGACAGGCGTCCCCTGCGAAAGCCGCATCCCTGTGAGGAAGCATTCCGCATCCGCATTGAAATCCTGCTGAATCGGCAGACAGCTGATGCTTTGCGTGGTCCCCCTTTATACGATATGGCATGCTTTAAGAATGCAGCGACCTATCAGATGATTTCTTTCACCCTGCCGATGATGCCGCTTTCCAGGCGCACCTTGATCCCGTGCGGATGCACGGCTGATTTCGTCAGAATATCGCGAACGATGCCTTCGGTCAGACTGCCTGTACGCTGATCCTGCTTCTGCACAACCTTCACCCGGTCGCCGACTTTTATATCAGCACGGCTGTTTCCCTTCATTTGGCCTTCCCCATAAAATTGTTCTTTTGTAAAAAATGATGGTCTCGTAAAAAGCCGTAACGCACCATTCATGTCATTTCGACCCCGCATTTTGCGGTGGACAAATCCTGAAATCATTAAAGATTTCTCGTCGTCCCGCTTCAGCGGGACTCCTCGAAATGACAGAATTCGACGTTTTACGAGGTCGTCAAAAATCGTCAAGGCAAAACGGTTTTCAGAAATTGCCCCGTCAGGGATTCCTCCGCCGCAGCGATTTCTTCGGGTCTTCCCGCCGCCATAATCCGGCCGCCGCCGGGCCCGCCTTCCGGACCCAGATCGATGATATGGTCGGCGCATTTGATGACATCGAGATTGTGCTCGATGACAACGACCGTATTGCCCATATCCACCAGGCGGATGAGGACGTCGAGAAGTTTCTGAATATCGGCAAAATGGAGGCCGATGGTCGGCTCGTCGAGGATATACAGGGTATTGCTGTTGATGCGTTTCCCCAGCTCACGGGAGAGCTTGATGCGCTGGGCCTCACCGCCGGACAGGGTCGTGGCCGACTGGCCTAAGCGGATATAGCCGAGGCCGACGTCATAGAGGAGCTGCAGCTTCGAGCGGATGGCGGGGATGTTCTCGAAGAACGAAAGGGCCTGGTTGACCGTCATGTCGAGGACTTCGGCTATGTTCTTTCCCTTATACGGAATTTCCAGGGTGTCGGGATTGAAGCGCCGGCCGCGGCAGACGTCGCAGGTCACATAAACGTCGGGCAGAAAGTGCATCTCGATCCTGATGAGGCCGTTTCCCTCACAGGCCTCACACCGGCCGCCTTTTACGTTAAAACTGAAACGGCCCGGCTTGTAGCCCCGGATGCGCGATTCCGGAAGTCCCGTGAAAAGGTCCCGGATATGAGAAAAAACGCCTGTATAGGTAACGGGGTTGGAGCGGGGCGTCCGGCCGATGGGCTGCTGATTCATGATGATGACCCGTTCGATGCCGCCCAGATCGGCGACCCGCCGGATCTTTCCCATGCCGCCCGTTTGCTGATTGAGCCTCCGGGCCATGACCTTATAGAGGGTCTCGACGACCATGGTGCTTTTCCCCGATCCGGACACGCCGGTGACGGCCGTGAAGAGCCCCACGGGAATCCGGATGTCGATGTCCTTCAGGTTATGTTCCGAAGCCCCTTCGAGAATGATATGCCGTTTATTGGGGGAGCGCCGTTTCGCAGGCACGGGGATTCGCAGCCTGCCGGACAGATACCGGCCCGTGAGAGACTCCTCGCTTCGGCATATGGCCTCCGGCGTCCCCTGGAAAACGATGGCGCCGCCGTCAAGCCCCGCCCCCGGTCCCATATCGATGATTTCATCCGATTCCATCATCATGTCCTCATCGTGCTCCACAATAAGAACCGTATTGCCCATATCCCGCAATCGTTTGAGCGTGGCGATGAGGCGCACGTTATCCCGCTGGTGGAGGCCGACCGTCGGTTCGTCAAGGACGTACAGGACGCCCATGAGCCCCGAGCCGATCTGCGTGGCCAGGCGTATCCGCTGTCCTTCGCCTCCGGAGAGGGTTCCCGACGCCCGGTCGAGACTGAGGTATTCCATCCCCACGTCGAGCAGGAATCGCAGCCGCTCCTTGATCTCCTTCAATATCCTCTCGGAGATGAGGCTTTCCTGACGGGTCAGGGGAATGGCATCGAAAAATTGTTTGCAATCCTTGATCGACATCCGGCAGACATCGTAGATGCTGAGCCCCGCCACCGTAATGGAAAGACTTTCCTTTTTTAACCGGGCGCCGTTGCAGGCCGGACATTCACGCAGATTGATATACTGGGAAAGGATATTCCGGACCATGCCGGATTTCGTTTCGTGATAGAGACGGTCCATCCTTTTGACGATCCCTTCGAACGGACGGGTGTAAAAATACCGCCGGCCGTCCCGGTCGCTGAAAAACTTGATCTCCTCCCGCCCGGAGCCGTGGAGCAGGACGTTCTGGACATTCTCGGGCAGCTTGTTGAAGGGAACATGAATATCAAACCGGTAGTGCTGCGCCAGGGATTCAAGGGTCTGAAAATAATACAGGGAATGCCGGTTTGCCCAGGGGGCGATGGCGCCCTCGCGGATGGATAATCCCCGATCCGGGATGATCAGGTCTTCGTCAAAATACATCCGCGTGCCCAGCCCGCTGCATTCGGGACAGGCCCCATAAGGGCTGTTGAAGGAAAACATGCGGGGCGCCAGTTCGGAGATGCTGACGCCGCATTCCGGGCAGGCATACTTTTCACTGAAAAGCATCTCCTCGCCGCCGACAACGCTGAGGCGGACGAGGCCGTCGGACAGACCGGAGGCCGTCTCGAGGGAATCGCGCAGGCGTTTTCCGATCCCCTCCCGGACGATCAGCCGGTCGACAACGACATCAATGTCATGGCGTTTGTTTTTTTCTAAGGATATATCCTCGGCCAGCTCCCGCTGCTCCCCGTCGATGCGGACCCGGACAAATCCGTCTTTGAGAAGTTTCTTTAATTCTTTCTGAAACTCCCCTTTTTTCCCTCTCACCAGGGGGGCAAGTACGCTTAAGCGCGTCTTTTCCGGCAAGCCAAGGATCGCCGCGACCATCATGTCAATAGTCTGGGACTTAATCTCCCGACCGCACTGGTGGCAGTGGGGAATGCCGATGCGCGCAAAAAGGAGTCGCAGGTAATCGTATATTTCCGTGACTGTCCCCACTGTGGAGCGGGGATTCTGGCTGGCCGTCCGCTGTTCGATGGCGATGGCCGGCGAAAGCCCCTCGATGGATTCCACGTCGGGCTTGTCCATCTGGCCGATAAACTGGCGGGCATAGGCCGACAGAGATTCCACATAACGTCTCTGCCCTTCGGCATAGATGGTGTCGAAGGCCAGAGATGACTTGCCGGAGCCGCTGACACCCGTAATGACTACCATTTTATCCCGTGGAATATCGCAACTGATATTTTTCAGATTGTGCTGGGATGCGCCCTTGATTCTTATAAAATTCAAATTCTTATCTCAATGTGGGACTTTTTCCTCAATTCCTGGATCCATCCTCCGTATCGCTTCTCCGCCTTTTCTTCCAGGATTTTCTCTCTGATTTCATGGCGCACCGATTCCATAGACTTGACGCCCGCGCCTCTTTTATCCGTGATCTTGATGATATGAAAGCCGACGGATGATTCAATGACGGGGCTGATTTCCTCAAGGGGAAGTTGAAAGGCAACCTCTTCCACCTCGGGAAGGATCAAACCTCTCTCAATGAAGCCGAGATCTCCCCCCGCAGCCGCTGCGGAACCGCCGGCATATTTTGACGCAAGAACTTCAAAACGTTCCCCGCTTTTTAACTGCTTCACAACGGCCTCCGCCTCAGCTTTCAAGTCCGCCTTGCCCTGTGCGCCTGCCCCCGTGGGGAAAGAAAGTAAAATCTGCCAAATCCTGACGGCCTCCTTTCCCTCAAACAAATCCCGATGCGCGCTGTAATAGGCGCCGATTTCATCATCAGCCACCGATACCTTGGCGTTGATCTCCCGTCGGACAAGTTTCATCCTGCCTATCTGCATCTTCATATCCTTCGTATAGGCTTCGAGGGTCATTCCATCCTTCTCCAGCAGCTTCGCCAACTCGTCTTTGGTGATTTGCCGGTTCGCAAGAATATTGTTAATCGCTTCGGCAACCTCCTCGTCTTTGATGACAATGCCGCTTTTTTTCGTTTCCTGTTCGATAAGGCTGCCCTCAATCATTCTGTTTAAGAGAGCCTCTTTTGTGTCGCTCACCAGCTTTGCCTTGTTATCCCCCTTGTAATTGGCATCAATTTTCTTTTGGATGGGCGCAAATGCCTCATTTAATTCATACAGGGTAATAATCTCGTTATTGACCACCGCCGCGATGCCGTCCGTCTGCGCAGCCTGGACCAAAGACACCATGACGGCAACCAGCACCGTCACGGCAATCCAAATACTGAGTTTCTTCAAAATGATACCCCCTTTTATCATGTGATTTCCGTCAAGACCCGGGATTCAGCACATCCGTATTTATTTTGACGACCGCTTTCTCCCGCAAATTTTTTATCCAGGCACGGTACATGAGTTCCTCTTTTTGTTTCCGCAGTTCTTCCCTTAAAGAATCATCAATAGGGGATCTGCTTTTGCCGCCTTCGCCGTTACGTCCCGTTACCTTGAATATATGAAAGCCGTAAGGGCTCTTTACGATCTCGCTGGTGCTGCCGACAGGCAGGGAAAAGACAGCCCTGTCGATAACCTCCGGCAGTACGCCCCGCCGCACGTATCCCAGGTCGCCGCCGGCAGCAGCCTCAGGGCTGATGGATTCTTTCCTCGCCACTCTACCAAAATCTTCCCCGCCCTTCAATCTTTTCAGAATCGTCTCCGCATGTTTTTGATTATACGTGAGAATCTGCAATACCCGAACACGCTGCACCGGCGCGTCTTCCCTGGGGCGTGACTTTTTGTAGGCTTGAACGTCTTTGTCCGTCACAGATATGCGGTCGTTAACATCAACCTTAACAACCCTCTCCAAGAGCATCCGGCGTCTCTGCGCTTCCTTCCAGAACTCGTAGTGGATCTTATCGGCAGCAAACAGCCTTGAAAAGCGCTCTTCCGAATATCCCCGTTTGATCTCGTCAATCTTTTTTGCCAGTTCCCCGTCCGTGATCTTGATAGAAAGGGCCGCGGCCCGTTGGAGCATGATTTTCTCGTCGATAAGATTCTCCAGTACCTGCTCCTTAATATGGAGAAGCCTTTTATCCTTTAAAATATCCGAATCACGGGGAACGCCCAGTTCCGTCGTCATGCAATCCTGTAATTCCGAAAGATAAATCTTTTCGCTGTTGACCGTCGCCACATAAGGCGGCGTCCGCATACCGGCCGTATCGCATCCGTACAGGACGAGACCGGCAAGAGACACAAACAGTGCGGCGCGTTTTATCTTCAGACCTTCACCCCTCACTTCATCAGCTCCAACAGCATCTCTCCGGCTCTGGCGATAATATCATTGCCCGTGATGCCCGGCATGGGTGCGTAAAGCTTGAAATCCGGCGTCAACCTCATCCCCTTTAGTTTCGTGCGGGAAAGGTGAATGATTTTTGACGGATCAAGGGTTGCGTTGGGCTGAAATTGAATCGCCATGTTTTGCCCGTCATACTCCATTTTCCTGCCTTTCACAACCTTCAAAAGGTTCCGGATGCCGACAACGTTGAAGAGAGTTTCCACTTCCGGCGGCAAAAAACCGTAGCGATCCAGCAGGTCATCCCTGATTTCTCCAATGTCATCATCGGCTGCAGCCATGGACAATCTTTTATACATGACGAGCCGGCTCTGTTCATCGGGCATATAATCTTCGGGAATGAAGGCGGCCAATCCGAAGTGGATCTCCGGGTTCGCCTCTGTCTGTTCGATTTCTTCACCCTTGAGTTCCCGGATGGTCTTTTCCATCAGTTCCGTGTACAGCTCATAACCCACCGCCGAGATATGCCCCGACTGCGACGCCCCCAGAAGATTTCCCGCGCCCCTGATCTCCAGGTCGTTGGAGGAAATCCGGAAGCCCGATCCCGGTTCCGTAAAATCCATAATGACCTGGAGGCGCTTGCGGGCGTCCAGCGAAAGCATCACCCCTTTTGGAACCATGAGATAGGCATACCCTTCTTCCTTCGAGCGCCCCACGCGGCCCCGGATCTGGTACAACTGGGCCAGGCCGAAGCGATCGGCCCGGTTGATGACGATAGTATTGGCCGTCGGGATATCGAGGCCGGAGCCGATAATGGTCGTGCAGACGAGAACATTGTAAACACCCTTGATAAAATTGGCCATTGTCTCTTCCAGCTCTTTTCCCTTCATCTGTCCGTGTACCACTCCGACCTTCGCTTCCGGGACAAGCTTCTTGACAAAGCGGGCGACGGCATAGATGGACCGGACCCGGTCATGGAGAAAGAATACCTGACCGCCCCGGGCCAGTTCGTTCTCGATGGCGTCTTTGATCATTGCTTCATCAAATTCGAGGACATAGGTTTTAATGGGGAGCCGGTTTTCGGGCGGCGTGTTGATGATGGACAGGTCCCGAAGACCGACGAGAGACAGGTGCAGGGTCCGGGGAATGGGCGTCGCCGACAGGGTGATGACATCGACCAGGGTGCGAAGTTTTTTAAGTTTTTCTTTGTGAACCACGCCGAAGCGCTGTTCCTCGTCGATAATAACGAGCCCCAGGTCCTTGAATTCCACATCCTTCTGGAGAATCCGGTGGGTGCCGATGACAATGTCCACGGTCCCGCGGCGGACATTGTCGAGGATTTCTTTCTGCTCGGCCTTTGTCTTGAAGCGGTTCAAGACTTCAACGCGGACGGGATAGGTCGAGAGCCGCTCCGAGAAGGTCTTGTAGTGCTGCTCCGCGAGAATGGTCGTGGGGACGAGGACGGCCACCTGCTTGGCATCCATGGCCGCACGGAAGGACGCCCGGAGCGCCACCTCCGTTTTCCCGAAGCCCGCGTCGCCGCAGATGAGGCGGTCCATGGGCTTGGCGCTGTTCATGTCGATATGAATATCCTCAATGGCCCTCGCCTGATCCGGCGTCTCCTCAAATTCAAAGGTGGAGCAAAACTCGTCATAGATGCGATCGGGCTGGGAAAAGGTATGGCCTTCCATCACTTCCCGTGCCGCATAGATGGCAACGAGCTCTTCGGCGATTTCCCGTACGGATTTTTTGACCCGCTCCTTGGCCGTCTCCCAGGACGGGCCGCCCAACTTGTCCACCTTCGGTTTAAAGTCCTCGGGGCCGATATACCGCTGAATCCGGTCAAGCCGGTCAACAGGAATATAGAGCTTATCCTTATCCGAGTATTCGATGAGGAGGAAATCGTTGTCGATGCCGGTCACGGAAAGCTTCTGGAGCCCCAGATAACGCCCGATGCCGTGATCCGTATGCACGACATAATCCCCTTCTTTCAGCTCGCCGAAAGACTTGAGGAAATAGCCTTCCCGCGCCGTTTTTGTCCGCCGGGGGGTGATTTTCTTCCCGAAGATTTCCTCTTCGCCGATGACCACCATCCGCAAGCCGGGGAGATGAAAACCGCCGCTCAGCCGCCCTTCCCTGATCACGAGACGACCGGGGCCTCTGTGTTCATAGACCTCTTCCAGAAAAGGCCCCTGCGCAAAATGCACGGCAAGATCATAGCGGCTGAAGAGATTCTCAATCCGCGGCAGGTCTTCCGGCCCCGCGCAAAGAAAGGTCACCAGCCTGCCCTCGTCGATCCAGCCCTTGATCTGTCCGGCAAGAGGGGCAAGGAAGCCCTCTTCATGGTCCCGTATTCCCGCAGGCGGCCTGATCATGAAATCCGCATCCATTTGCACATGAAATTCAGCGGACGCCGTCGCTTCCCCATCGCCGCCGACGCCCAGCCGCAGCTCTTCAAGGATGCATCGCTGAAATGCGGCGCTTCGCTGGTCCATCGTCTCCGCAGCCAGTTGGACAGACCCTTTCGGTGGATGAAATTTCCCTTCACCTTCCGCCTTGAACAAAAAGTGATCCATCCGGCTGTCGAGGCTGTCCGCCGCCTGCCTCACGGCCGATGCATCGTCAAAAACAATGAGGCTGTCTCCAGGCAGGTAATCGAAAAAAGTTTCCAAACCACCGGCATGATTGCCTGTTTGCGTTGCGGCAGCAGAAAGCGCATCCGCCGACGACGGGGGCCGGTTTTCCCCTGCACCGTCCTCCCCATTGATTCCATTGACATCGTAAAAGAGGGAAAGAAAAAGAGGATTGATGGACGAAACCCGTTCGTCCTCGATCATATCGCAGAGGCGGTCTTTAATGGTTCGGGGCAGTTCCAGTTCGTTGGCTCGTCGCCGGATGTTCCGGATGGCCAGTTGCTTTCTTTCGGGTGATAAAATGACCTCCCGGGCCGGAAAAAGCATAAACTCCGCCCGTTCTTTTGTGGATCGCTGGGAAGAAGGGCTGAATTCCCGGATCGATTCCAACTCGTCGCCCATCAATTCCATTCTGACCGGTTTTTCCATGGGCGGGACAAAAAGGTCGATGATATTGCCCCGGACGCTGAACTCGCCCTTCTGCTCCACAAGGGTCGTCCGGTTGTAGCCCCCCTCGATAAGCTTCAGAATCAGATCATCCCTGTCAATAAAAGCGCCGATGGATATTTCCTGAACATAACCGGTAAAGACGTCCCGGGGAATCACTTTCTGAATCAGGGCTTTTACGGGAACGACGATAACCAGAGGCATCCCCAGCCACAGACGGCAGAAAATATCTATCCGCTGCAATTCCGCTTCCCGCTGAAAGGCCAGCATATCCGTCGAGAGAACATCCCAGGGCGGATAAAGAAATACCGGCTCATCGCCCAAAAAAAAGCTGATATCCTGGTAAACCTCGCGGGCTTCCTTTTCCGTAGGGCTGACGACGACCAGCGTTCTCGGCAGGTGGTTAAAAAGGACGGAAAAAAGCAGGGCTTTTGCTGAACCGCGCAGGCCCGTAACCCTCGACAATTTTTCGCCGCCTCCGACAGCGGCAAGCAGGGCGCTGAAAACAGGGTCCGTCGGCAGCTTCTTTGTTTCGATAATTTTTCGCACCAAATAACCTCAATGCACTATGGGGCGCCACAAGTCGCAAAAATTCAACTGTTATCCCGACGCAGAAACTGCGTCGTAATTACGAAACGCTTCATCCACGCTGTCATACCGGCGAAAGCCGGTATCCGGGACAAATTACAATAACTGGATTCCGCATCGGGGTCCGGGATGACAGAACAGTCTATTTTCGTATTAACTGCAACACCTATCACATTTCCGCCGTCGATTATAATATAAAGGAGATTAATACAAGGTCAAAAACAGCAACCTTACCGGTTGACAATACAGGGCATTTCGGATAGCTTTTGCCTCAAATTAAACAGTTAAGTTAAAAACCGTTTATAATTTTGTCATTCATGGAGAAATAACAAATATGATCAGCGTCTCAGAAGCCCTCAAGGAGATTTTAGGCACCATCCACCCCCTGGGCCTGGAAAAGTTAAATATCATGGATGCCCTGGGCAGGGTCATGGGTGAAGATATTTACGCCCGCCGCAACATCCCCCCAAAAAACAACTCGGCCATGGACGGATACGCCGTCCGCGCCGAAGACACCGCCTCCGCAACGCAAGAAAAGCCGGCGATCCTTGAGGTCATTGAAGACATCCCCGCCGGGACAATCCCGACAAAAAAAATCGGCCCGGGGCAAGCCGCCCGGATCATGACCGGCGCCCCCATACCGGACGGGGCCAATGCGGTCATGCGCATGGAAGATGCGGAAAAGGACGGAAACAACGTCAAAATATTCATCGAAGCTTCGAAAGGTCTCGATGTGCGAAAGGCCGGCGAAGATGTCCAGGATGGTGAGCTGATCATCGCCAGAGGCGCCGTATTAAGACCCGCCGACATCGGCATGCTGGCCGCCCTGGGACGCGCCTTCGTCCAGGTCTGCCAGAAACCCCTCATCGCCGTCCTCGCCACGGGCGATGAACTGGTGAACGTCGATGAAGACCCGGGTTCCTGGAAGATCATCAGCAGCAACAGCTATTCCATCGCCGCCCAGGTTCTGGATGCAGGCGGAATCCCCCTGCAACTGGGCATCGCCAAAGACACACGGGAAGACCTCCTTGCCGCCTTCGAGGCCGCCATGCGGGCCGATATCATCATCTCCTCCGGCGGCGTGTCCGTAGGCGACTACGACCTGGTGAAAGACATTATGAAGGAAATGGGCAACCAGATGCAATTCTGGCAGGTAGCCATGAGACCTGGCAAACCGCTTGCCTTCGGAAACCTCCGCGGCATTCCCCTCTTCGGGCTTCCCGGCAACCCCGTCTCGTCCATGGTTTCCTTTGAACAGTTCGTCAGACCGTCTATCCGGAAGATGACGGGACACAAATTGCTCTATCGCCCCGTCGTCAAGGCCATCCTCCGGGAAGATATTAAAAAGCAGACGGGATTGAAGTATTTCATCCGGGCCGTCCTTTGCCGCGAAGATGGCCGATATACGGTTATCTCTACAGGGGAGCAGGGATCGGGCATCCTGAAATCCATGGTCCGGGCAAACAGTTTCATCTGCCTGCCGGAGGATTGCGAAACAGCAAGGAAGGGCGACGAGGTAACGGTCCAGATCATCGACCATTCCTTTGAACAGAGAGAGACGCCGGAATATCTCCAAATATAAATGTGATTGACTTAAAGGATCAACTCTGTTTTAAGAGCGGGCAGCAACATCTTGCCGTGCAGCATTCCATCTCAAGGAAGTGCCAAGGTCACTGGTGGGCCTCCCGGACTTCAAATCCGGTGTGGGGCGCTAAAACCGTCCCAGGTGGGTTCGATTCCCAT
>JAFGHS010000176.1 GCA_016930075.1 Deltaproteobacteria bacterium | reverse complement strand
GCTTATGAGATTGCTTCGCTTCGCTCGCAATGACAAAAGAGGCGTTTTTCAAAGGTCTCGCCTTGTATGTGAAGGGTAATACTTTGTCCCGTTAACGCAATATGTAGTGTAGGGTTTGAATATGACCACAATATGTGCTGTTACGTCAACAAAAAATTTCAGAAATTTTCAAAGGAGGAAAAATGACAAATATCATCAATGCTTTTGGAATTTATCAGGCGCACCGTCCGTTGTGAAAAAAGCGCAAAGGCCTGATGAAATGAAAGGCGCCTGGGCGAAAAGCCTTTATCCCGGACAGAGAGAAGCAGGGCGGAGACAGCCCCCGCGTCCTGACTCTTTCCGGCCGGCGGATAGGGGGAAACGGGGGCTTCCGTAAGGGAACAGCAGGGGTGTCAGTACTTGAATTGGCCGTTATCGTAAATAATTACTTTTTTGCCGCCGGCAAGATGGGCCGTCACGGTTTTATCCTCCGTATTGACGAGGTCCCAGTGGAGGGCCGAGTCGTTGAAGCCCAGCTTCTTTTTTGCCGCCTTTGTCAGCGTCTTCGGATCGCCGTCATAAGCCGTGGAATAAGATGCTCCGACGGCGATGTGGCAGTTGCCGAATTTTCCCCCGTGGTTCTCATCGAAAAGCGTATCCGCCATAAAACGGTCGATCCGGGAGAAGCGCTTGTCCGTAAGCGAAAACTCCCCGATGCGGCAAGCGCCCTGATCCATGGCAAGCTGCTGTTTTGTGAATTCTCCGCCCGTCTCGGCATCGATTGCAACAGCCTGCCCCTTCTTAAAGACCAGGCGCACGCCTTTGACGTAATTGCCGCTTCGGAATGAGGGAAAGTCGGCGTAATAGGAACCCGCCGTACCCCGCCAGTCGGGGGAAGTGAATATCTCAAAGCTCGGCATGTTGTGGCCGGAGACGCCGACCCATTTTCTTTTTTCGCCCGGTGTGATGACAAGATCGCAATGCTTTGATTCCACATGGAAACTTCTTACATCATAACTGTCGAGCCATTTCTTTATGCCTTTGACTTCCGTGTAAATGGCCTGCCAGCAGGCTACGGGGTTTTCTTCATCCAGATAACAGGCCTTAACGACCTGCTCCGTATATTTAGGGAGCGAGAGTTTCGCCTGGCGCGCCAGTTCCGCCGTGGGAAGGCTTGTGAGGGTCCAGCTGTAAACACCCTCATCCTCTCGCTTGTCCATGATCTCCCGGAGGGGTTTTCGTGAAACAAGGGTTTTGCCGATTTTCCCGGGATCCGCGTCTTTTAAGTGGGTGAGCGAATCGGGCGCCCGCAGAAAGATGCGGCCGTTAATGCGGCCGATCAATTCCCTGTCTCCCGGTGCAATAAAAGTCAACTGGGCGTCATCCGACTGGGCGTAAAAACTCTTTTCCATAGAAACGGTCAATCCCATGCGCTGGACGCAGTGCATCCCCATGCTTAAGATCCGGTCATATAGAATTTCCGCCAGTTTAACTGCCGCAGGATCGTACTGGAGATAAATCAGGTCTCTTTTTTTGAATTTTCCTGTCCGGGCGGTTTTTAAAGCCCATATCAGGACATCGGCAAAACGTTCAGTCTGCAAATCCGTAAACATTTTTTTCTCCTTTTTTTTATTGGGCAAGACATCCGATCGCGAAGATCGACCATTTATGCCATTTTCATGAGGGATGTCAACGGCTTTTTGAGATTATCCAAGTATCCTGTCACGGATATTACAAGTTAGAACAAAAAAAAAGCTTGAAGCTGCCTTCTAAATGAGCTATGTGGGATTCTCGCTTGATGCAACACATGTTGCCTGAAACAATAAAACTTAAAAGGAACCTAAAAAATAACAAAGGAGGCAGTTATGATGAAAGCAGGGAAACTATTGATTGTATTTTTTGCGGTTTTGGGTTTGATGGTAGGGGCAACAATGATTAAGGCCCCGGCGGCATCCGCTGCGGATTTGACCGGTACGTGGCTTGTACAGGCTCAGACGCCCTCGGGCAGCGGCACTCCGACGTTTGTCCTGAAACAGGTCGGCAATAATATCGCCGGGACTTACAAGGGTGTTTTTGGAGAATCGGATGTTCTCGGTACGGCTACCGGCAACGATTTCAAACTCGATTACGAGAGCAGCGGCACGAGGATTATCTACAAGGGCAAACTCGATGGCGACAAGATCAGCGGTACGATCTCTTTAGGTCAGTACGGCGACGGAACGTTCACCGGGAAAAGACAATAGAAACCGCTTGAGGCATCAAACAGGCGGCAATCCGCTTTCATGATGCTTTACAAGGAAAATTTTTAATGGGGAGTATGGGGAAAGACCCGCACTCCCCATTTTTTTATTGGCTGTACGGCCAGGGAAAAAGCCCTTCCTGCCATCCGGCGCCCCGGACCGAAGAATGAAGGCGCAATCCCTCGAAACCTTTGAATTTCTGTGTTTTGTGTCATTGCGAGGCACGAAGTGCCGTGGCAATCTCTCTTACCATCGGATGCTTATGAGATTACTTCGCTTCGCTTGCAATGACATAAGAGGCGTTTTTCAAAGGTCTCCCCTCTCCTTAGGGTTTTTGCTTTACAAGCTGTCCGGTGATGGCAAGGTTGTCCCGGTGGATGACCTCGTCATAATCCTTGTAGCCAAGGACCTGTTCGATTTTGGAAGACTTGAGCCCCATAATCCGGCGGATTTCCGGGGCGCTGTAATTGACGAGCCCTGTCGCCAGGGCAGTTCCCTTGGCATCGACGCAGGTCACGGGGTCGCCCACGTCGAAATTCCCGTCCACATTCAAAACACCCGACGGCAGCAGGCTTTTCCCCTGCTCGATGAGGGCTTTTTTCGCGCCGTCGTCGAGGATAATTTTCCCTTTCGGTTTCAAAGTAAAGGCAATCCAGTGTTTCCGGCTGTGCATCGGCTTGCCTACAGGCAGAAAGAGGGTCCCAATTTCTTTTCCGGTAAAGACGGCGGTGAGGACGCTTTTTTTCTTCCCCGGGGCGATAATATAGGGAATCCCGCAGGCTGTTATCTTCTTGCCGGCGAGGATCTTGCTGCGCATTCCGCCCGTGCCGACGGACGATGTGTCTTCCGTGGCGCAGGCCTCGATGTCTTCCGTAATTTCTTCGACAAGCTTGATCAACTTGGCCTTTTTGGATGTTGTCGGGTTTTTGTCGTAGAGACCTTCCGTTGCCGTCAAGTTGACGACAAGGTCAGCCTCGACGATATTGGCAATCATGGCCGCCAGATTGTCGTTGTCGCCGAACTTGATCTCATCGACCGCCACCGTATCGTTTTCGTTGATGATGGCGATGACGCCCCATTCCATCAGGGTCGATAAGGTATTGCGGATATTCAGATACCGCTTTCGGTCCGTCAGGTCGCTCATGGTCAGGAGGATCTGGGCCGTAAAAAGCTGGTGCCTGCCGAAGGCGTTGGAATACACCCGCATCAGACGCCCCTGGCCGATGGCGGCAAGGGCCTGTTTCTGGGGCATGCTTTTAACGGGACCCTGGATACCCATGCGGTGCCTGCCCGACGCGATGGCGCCGGAAGTAACAATAACGATTTGGTAGCCTTTTTGAGAAAGACCGGCCATTTCATCGACCAGTTGATCGATGATGGCAAGATCAAGGCCGTCTTCACCGGTGAGAACGGCGCTGCCGATCTTGATAAGGACTTTTTTTACATTTGATAAGGTGTCTTTTCTTTTTCCCGTCATCATGCTTTTGCCGTTTGCAGTTTTTCGATAATGGCGTTTACGACCTCCTGTACGCCTTCCCCCGTAATAGCTGAAAATGATAACAGTTTTATTTTATTTTTCTTAAAGATGTCAATTTCTTTTGGGAGTTTTTCACGGGTCGAAGGCAAATCGATTTTGTTGACCGCGACAATCTGGGGCTTTTCCATCAACCGGGGATTGAAAAGGGCCAACTCGTGATTGATCGCTTCGAATCTCTTCCAGGCGCCGTTGCCGGTTTCATCGGAAATGTCGATGATGTGAAGGAGCACCGTCGTCCGTTCCACATGGCGGAGGAACTGGGTGCCCATTCCCTGACCCCGATGGGCCCCCTCAATGAGCCCCGGAATATCGGCAATGACAAATGTTTCCAGTTTGCCGTATTTCACGACGCCCAGATGGGGCGTCAGGGTCGTAAAGGGATAGTCGGCGATCTTCGGTTTTGCCGCCGATACCTTGGAGATGAACGTTGATTTCCCGACATTGGGGAAACCGATAATGCCTGCGTCGGCCAGGAGTTTGAGCTCCAGTTTGAGTTCCTTTTCTTCGCCCGGCATCCCCGGCTGTGCAAAATGGGGCGCCTGATGGGTGGAGGTGGCAAAAAAGGCGTTTCCTTTGCCGCCGATGCCGCCTTTGGCAACGATGCATTCCTCACCGTCCGCCACAAGATCAGCCAGAACCTCGCCCGTCCCGGCATCCGTCACGATGGTGCCGACAGGGACGATAACAATCACATCGTCCGAATTGCGGCCCGTCTTGTTGCTCCCACTGCCGTACCCGCCGTGTTTTGCCGTATGGTGCTGCCTGTATTTGAGATCGAGGAGGGTCCGGTGGCTTTCCTTCGCCCGGATGATGACATCGCCGCCCTTGCCGCCGTCGCCGCCGCTCGGTCCTCCGCGGGGCACAAACTTCTCCCGGCGGAATGCGACGCAGCCCCGTCCACCGTCGCCCGCTTTGACATAAATTTTCGCTTCGTCAATAAATTTCATGGCTTTGATGATACCGGCCTCGCCCGGAATTGTCAAAAAATAAAAGGCGCTTAATCAAGCGCCTTATTATTCATATCATATTGATTTGTCCGCCCGGCGTTGCGCCCGGGATGCGGATCGCATGGAATCGGTTTTATGCCGCGTAAACGCTGACTTTTTTCCGTTTGGTGTCCAGCCTTTCGTATTTGACGACGCCGTCGATCAATGAAAAGATCGTGTAATCTTTCCCCAAACCGACATTCTTCCCCGGATGGATTTTGGTTCCCACCTGGCGGATGATGATCGATCCCGCAGTGATGGACTGACCGCCGAATACCTTGACGCCCCGTCGCTGTGAATTGCTGTCTCTGCCGTTGCGGGAACTGCCCTGCCCTTTCTTGTGTGCCATGACTTACACCCCTCCGTTTATATGGAAATCTCCTTGATCTTCAATCTTGTCTGCAACTGCCGATGGCCCGTTTTCTTATGATAGCCCTTTCGTCTTTTCATCCGAAATACGATGATTTTGTCGCCCTTCGACTGCTCCACGATCTCGCCTGTCACTTTCGCGCCTTCGACGAGAGGGGTTCCAATCTTGACATCATCATCTTTCGCGACCAAAAGAACCTCATCGAAGGTAATCACTTCGCCTTTTCCGCCCGCCAGTTTCTCGACCGTCACAATCTCGCCTTCGGAGACTTTGTGCTGCCTGCCGCCTGTTTTTATTACTGCATACATAGCCGTCATCCTGTGTTAAAAATTTTTAAGACGGTCTTCTTACAGGAATTCATGGCCATTTGTCAATACAATTGTTATCTTTTTTTGACGATCCCTCAAAACACTTGCCGACGCGGGACTAAGGGCGCAGTGTTTCGCCGTCCGCCGTCCGCTGCCCGCATCATTTATCAGCGCAAATCCAGACACGAAAATGATCGCGCTCAGAAACCCGCCCTGAGACGCCGTGATGCTCAATCATACGGATAATCTCACCGGACGGTTGAATATGGCTTGTCATAAGGATCATTTTTTCCACCAGGGCCACCCCTTTGACGGCCCAAAGATCGATATCGGGCTCTTCGATGAGCAACCGCCCGCCGGGCTTCAGAATGCGAAGCAATTCGCCGACGGCCCCCTGTTGATCCCGAAAATGATGCAGGGCGTCGACGATGAGGACGCGGGAAAAAGTCCCGTCGGGAAAGGGCAGTTGCTCCGCGCGCAGCCGAACGGGATACAGGCCGTCCCTGCCTTTCGACCGCTTCAGCATGGCAGCGGAAAGATCGCCGATGACTGTGTGATCAACCAGGCCGTCAACAGCGGCAGAGACGCGCCCCGTCCCGCCGCCCGCATCCAGCAGCCATCCGGCAGCGGGGAGCTTTAGAAGCCTCTTCATCCGGCTGATGTCGGGCGACCCGATCAGACGGTCATAGACGGCAGCCACAAAGGCGAAATGATCGATCATACGGAAAGCCCTGAAATCAAGCGACAACTGAGGGGCGGTAGCCAAAGAGTCAGGCCGTCCGTTATAAAATCCATTATTTCAATAAGCCCACCGGCACTCAACTCCCATTTTGACGCAATCATTGGCTATCCTGTTTGTAATAAGATCAAAATATTCGTCTGTATTCTTTTGTCTCCACCCATGTCTTTCGTAAATCTTATCGGCATGGCCATAGTTCATGCGGTCGATAATAATGTAGTCCACTTTGCCTGCCAGTAAACTGACGAGGCCCTCCGCTTCGGGAAGGAGCGGGGCGATCATCACGTAAGTCTTGATTCCATTCTGACGGAGGGAATCGATTGTTTTCAGCCGTTCCATAACAGACGGCGCACCAGGTTCAAATACTTTTCTTATTTCATCATTCGAGGTTGTGATCGAAAGCCCGACTTCGATTTTTTTTGATTTTTTAAATAGGTCTATATCTCGAAGGGCCAAAGGCGACCGTGTCTGAATGACAACCGGCCAATTTTTCTGCACAAGGATATCAAGGCATTTTCTGCTGAGTTGATATTTTGCCTCCAATGGCTGATAGGGATCACAAACCCCGCTCATCCACACTATCCCTTTCTTTTTCTTCATTATTTCTTTGATCAATAAATCGGGGGCGTTGATTTTAATATCCACAAAATCCCCCCAGGGTTCTTTATGCCCGGTAAATCTCTTCATAAATCTGGCATAACAATAAGAGCAGGCATGTTGACACCCGACATAAGGGTTAATGACATAGTCATAGACCTTCGATGGAGAAAGAATGGACTTCGACCGGATTTCTTTTATCTTCATTTCCGTATAAGGGGCGAACGGGGAAATAACCCGCGCCGGCCACCGAGCGCAAGGGAAAAGCCCCAGTGATGCACGGCGTCGCGTTGATTGATACGTTATCTGTTTTTATATGCATTTACGAAATCATCAGCAGTGATTTCCGCTTGCTTGATTGCATTTCGGAGGGTGCCAATGGCGAGTTCTTTATGAAGAGGAATTACACAACCTTGATCTCCTCTTCGTAATACTACATGGCTACCCTTTTGCCGGACAACTTTAAAGTCTAATTTTTCAAATATCTTTATAGCATCATTGCCGGAAATATGTGGTAGGTCAGGCATTAACTGCCACCTCAAATGTTGTAAGCAAGGGATGTTGACCTTCTTGTTGGGGAAACTCTTCGAGGTATAATTCAGTTGCCTCCTTTAAATTATCAATCGATTCTTCGATTGATTTTCCCTGGCTTGCTGTTCCAACTTCTGGACATTCAGCGACATATAAATTGCCTTCTTTATGAACTATTGCCGTAAATAATTTATTCATATATTGATCCTCTTTATTTTTGCCCTATTTTATAGATTTTATCTAATTATATCAATTAATTATTTTTACATCCAATATTCCCGAGTAATAATGGCAACCCAAAAATGACCCACCGTGGTAACCTAATAATGGCCCACCCCCGTTTAGGTTAAAGCGATGCTCATCATCGGGCTTAAGCCCGATGATGAGTGCCTGTATTCATCAATGAGCATATTTATTTTTCTGATAGTCGGGTGATGCCAAAAACAAATGTGACCCCTTTTACCCGCCTTTTACCCGATCTACAGGGAGGTTTTTGCTTGACAACCGACGGCCATACAGATGTTACCTTCTTCTTCATTTGATATAGCTTTGAATCTCAGCCAGAGTTGGCCGGTTTGGAAGAAGTGCTACACCCAAATCAACAACTGGCATCTTGATGCTTCCTCCTGGCACTTTATGCTCCTGAAGTTTGCGTGTGAGTTCAGACTCTTTTGATTTATCCTGATCAATGTAATATTCATCAAATTGAATACCCGCATTATGGAGCTCATCAGAAAGACTCTTGCAGAACTTACAGTAACTAAGAGAATACATTACAATGCGAGCATTCGGTCCCAATTTCGGCTTTGAGAAATGCTGATAGGCGAAATATCCTGCACAGATAATTAAAACAATTATTAATAGTTTCTTCATTTGACTCCTCGCATTAGCCTAAAGTTAACGCGGAAATAACCCGCGCCGGACGCGAGTATAAGCAATAGGACGCCACGTATTAAGGCGTCGGGTTGATTGGGTTATGCAATAAGTCTCATTTTCGATGACCGGATGCACCTCTCTTTGCTGGAATTATCTCGATCAGCGACCTAAGCGCCTTATTGACCGCTTCGGAAGTGGGGAAATACTTTCGAACGTCCGGTTCCACCATGACCGCACCGTCTTCAAGCTTGAAGTATTGTATCGTATCGGTGCCGTCTTCTTTGTGAACGACGACCTTATGCCCCTCGCGGTATGCTTTGTAGTACTTGCCTCGGACCCCACCCTTCATGGCAGAAAAGTCATATTCCGACCTCATGTCTTCAATTGTTGTTGGCTCTTCGGTTTTAGCCTTCTTCATAGTCTCTCCTTTCACGAACTGTTGCTTTACGGCAACTTATGATACGTATTTTACCCTGTCTCTCCGTATGAATCAAAACGAGAACCCGGTCTTTGGCGGACACACCGATGTTGACATAGCGCTCCTCCGTTTCGGAATTGTTGATATCTGGATAGGTAAGTAGAAAAGGGTCATTGAAGACCGTTTTTCCTTCATCGAAGGGCACCTTGTGTTTCATGAGGTTCTCTTTTGCCTTGACTTCATCCCATTCAAATGTCAGTTTCATCCAATCTTCCTTATTTCAGAATCCTTATCATTTCAATGCATAACGCGCTGCTCAGGGGCTCGCGGTCGTAGCGCGGCCTTTGTAGCAGATGGTTAGAGCAGATTCTAACTGACAAGCCGCAACCCTGCTCTAGTTATAAAGAATTTACGATCTTTACCTCCTAAATCGATCCTTAACAAACCAAGCTCCACCAACCTATTTAAATCGTCTTCCATGAATTGAGGTTCGTCGTATTTGATACACACTGATTTTCCACCTAAAATGATGTACTCATTCAAACCGCCTGTCATCACCTTATGCTCCATAAAACAGCTTGCCTGAGATTCAACAAGCTGTTTAACAATTAACAAAGCTTGATCTGAAATTATTGGATCAGCTTGAACAGCTTTTGCAATGCTCGAAAAGCCATCAAGTTGGCTTGCAAGAATCAAGAGCATATCATCTAGTTTTTTGAACTGAGCCAATATCACATCGTTCTGCTGATTAAGAAGTGCTTTTATGCTGATAGACAAATTTTGGTTATTTTCTATGTATCCAACAAGTTCATCATGCCGCTTTTCGTTAAGCCATTCGATAAAGCCCGTGTATTCATCTTCATTCATATTTCGACGTTCGGATTTGTAATTGGAAAGCAGCCCCACAATGGTGGCAAAAGATGACACAATTGTTAGTGGATCCATGATTCTCCTTTCTCTAATGGCGGGTTGACCGGCAAATTTTCCCGAATAACGGGCACGCAGTGACTGGTTATACGGACAAATTTGCCGGTCGAACGGTTAGTTCGCAACGCGAAGCGGAGCGGACGAAAAAATCACCGGGAGTGCAGCGATCGGGTGCATTGGGTGTCCTGGCCTCACTGAAGCTGTGTAGACTGTTGAAAAGAGAATGCGCTACCCGCGTCGATACTAATTCGAAAGCCATAGGACTTTCCGGGTTTGATTTCATAGGTTGTTTCAACCAGCGCTCCCATTAAACGCGGAGAAGGTTCAACCGCAAATATATATGTGGATGGAGGGAGGTAAAGTTCAAGACGTTCGCTGCTCCATAGTTTTGCTATGGCGACACCGTCGATGCTGAGTTTGGCCGGCGATGCGGCCCCCAACATGCCGGAATCGCGAACAACAATTACGCGACTGTATCCAACTGATGGCTTTGAATAGTTCCCGTAGCCCTCTAACAGATTCGACTGGGAAACTGGAGTGGCCGCCGCGTATCGCACCGGCGCGGTTGCGCAGGCGGTCAGCAGGGTTGCTGCAATGACGATAGCGATGATCTTCATATTTTTTTGCCTCAAGTTGACTTGTGCCTAACACCAAGATCAGCCGCCGAGTTTACGAGGTCGGCTGGATTGAATAGTTTGTCCTCTAATTCTTTTTTTCAACTCTGCTATCCCAATAGTTGGAGCGTCCTTTTCTGCTAACTTTTCTTCTCTAAGACACCGAAGATCTTCGTATGATGCGAGTTCTTCCTCTATTTTTTGAAATTCATCATAGGGCAAAACAGCAAATTCTTTTTTGCCGTTCTTTTTTATTATTTGGGCATTGACTACCATAAAGACTCCTTTTACCTTGACAACCGACGGCCATATAGATGTTAGCACAATTCATTATTTCTTGATGATGTCTATGAGTTTTTTAATAATTTGGTTCAGCTTATCATTCCTGACATGGCCCACGCGATACAAAATAATATGGCTGTCTGCGGTAAACAGTCGATTGGGTCTTACATTGCCAGGTTGTTTGAGATTTCCTGCTTCAAAATCAGATTCATCGATTGGGATGGCGTAGGTATCTTTGATGGTTTTACTGGTAATCTGGCAAAGGATAGCATCGTCTCCTTCAAGCTGAGCAACAACAAGAGCAGGCCGGCGCTTGGACTGGCTTAGATCTGAAAAGGGGAATGGAATGACAACAACATCCCCTTTTATAAATTTTGCCATGCTTCGTCCTCCTCAGGCTTTAACCAATCCTTTGATAAAGATGATTCGCTCACTATGGCAATATCAAGCTTTTCACGAACGATTTTTGCCTTCAGGAAATGGACGAAATCGAGCACTTCGGTTAGAATCGGCTCGGGCGCCTTTTCTATTTCGTTTATAAGTAATTCTTTTGTACTCATGACAAAATACCTCATCACTTAAATTCTTGTATTTTTTCTTTCAACGACATCACCTCTACTGGACAATTTTTCCAATCATGCTCTCAACAAATGATCAAGTCGCACTGTTTGGGATTATGTTTGTGTAATTTGAAGTTTGACGATCTGAACTCGAACTCGGCCCGGCAACTGTTCCGTGTTCCTTTAATGTTCTTTCTTCTCAATAATGCGTCAGGAAAGCTGCTTCTGATACCCTCGATCATAAATCCCAATTCATGGCAAAGAGCGGCGAACAAAAAAATACACCTTGTTCGTTTATGGATTCGTAAACAATGCCCCGGACGCCAAGTATACCACCGGTTTCATGTATTTGCACGTTTTCGATTCTGTTGAATCCTTCTTGTGGAGTAATGTCCTCATCCGATATCGAGACTTCTACCCCTTGCAGCGGAGCCAAACCTTCGTCAGGCTCCTTTTTGGTTTTGTCGAAATTCTGTATACGTTCCTTCCCTATTTCTGTGATTTTCCATATTCCTCGTTCTGAACCATCCAATTGCTTTTTCCTTTTAAGATATTCCCGTGCCCATGCAGTCTTGTTCTTCCATTTTTCTGATGGTCGGGTGATGCCAAAAATAAATTTGATGTGTTTATTGTTTCTTTTGCTTTTTCCAAAGTGCTGCGATTTCGGCAAAGCTTCCTGCACCTTCTAGACGCTTCTGTTGACAAAATTCTTGCCAGGCATTCAGCTTCTTTGCCGTCTTAATCTGCGTGTTGATCTGTTCGGCTACACCCATCTGTGATGAAAGCTCTATAATTTCGATTTCTTTGGGGCAATTCCTCCAGTTATGTTGCCAGCATACTATTACATCTACACCTTTGGGATCATGGCCATGCGAAATAAAGGAACGGCTTTCATATTCAAATTCAATTTTGACTTCTTCCCAACGGTTTGGACCAACACGGCGCCGTGCTACGCAATCCGGGAATCCTGCCTGAATCGACTCTATTTTAAAATCGAAGGTTTCGTGTAAAACGCCGAACAGATAGACGACGCCAAGTTCGTTGACGGGTGCACACGATAGAGATTTGAACGCTACTTTATCACCAAATACACGTTTTCTATTACTTGTTGTCATGCATCTTATTTCTCCCCCAGCGAAGTGTTCACCGAAGTGAGGTACGCGCCCGGTGCACTTAAAAAAGAAATGCAGTATTTCACCTGCCATACTTTACTTCAAACTTATCAATTCCACGGGTACCGTTCAACTTACCTTCCGTTAAGCGGTGATGCGCACTACAGAGCCATACGCCATTTTGTAACTTATCAGAACCACCTTGCTTATGCGGTATGATATGGGCTCCTTGTACTTGTCCAGAACATGACTTCTTTAAGATTGATTTGGGCAGGTTTTTGATTCTTGCAATTTCGCATTTTCTATCAATACTTTGCAGGCTTCTATTTAATGATGCATTTCTTTTGAAGATTGGACGGGTTGGATAAAGCCATAGAAACAAATCCCAGCTTTTTTCGATTGCCTTGACAATCTCCTCTTCATTACAGCCGCTCGCGAGACATATACCAAAAACATTTCCAACCCCTGTCTTCCCGGACTTGGATTTTGCAAATACCGATTTTGTAAAGCCGGATATCTCTAACTCATCAAGCTTGTTTAAAAACACTTTCAGATCAGGAGTTCTAAACTTCTCATCCTGAACACCCATTTTTTTATAGCGTAGATAGTGTTCATCCCGATATTGCGCGGTATTTGTAATAATGGACCTAAACGTTTCGTAGTCGAAATTATTTTTGAAAAACGTTGTCATTATAGGAGTATGCGCTAATGCGAAAAGCAAGCGCTTCTCCCTTTTGTGAACGAGATAAAGGTAACCACTGCGATAGTCGTTACGCTTATTTCTATCTGCCTTTTGGAAATATGAAAATGCTAAATCCAAGATGAAATATTCTTCTCGATTATTTACCTTTCGGAATATGGCTTCTCGTCCTAATTTTTCCGACACCGATTTAACTATGGCAGTTACTGTTTTAGGAGGTTTAATCATTTATCTTTAATTGTGGTTAATAATGCTCAAGCTCACTGGATTTCACGGAGCGCTGCGTAGTGAAATTCCAGTGCAGCGCCTTGTTCGGCGCCGTTTTCGACCTTCGTCCTTCAATCTGCTTTCGTGAAGCTGTAAGTCTTCCTACTCTTCCGGACAAATTTGAATATGCCGGCACCGGTCATCTGTTGCAATACCTCTTCTTCTTTCATATGGTGGTCGCTGAAAGACAATTTCCCGTCAGTTTTCAGCACCCTGTTGAGCTCTCGCAGGACTTCATCAGGGCGAACAAGATCATGGAAGACATCATACAACAGGACCGTGTCCACACTATTGTCCGGGAGCCCGGTTCGGCAATTAGACTCGATGGTCTCGATGTTTTCGAACCTTTTGCGTTTCGCAATTTTCTTGACCTCATGAATGGCAAGTGGATGTATGTCGAGCGCATGAATCCTACCGGAAGGCCCCACTAATTCTACGAGTGGTGCAATGTATCCCCCAGGCCCGCAGCCGAAATCTAGTACGACAGATCCAGGTTCTATTCCGGCTTCCTTTAAAACATTCGAACGAGGTCGAAGCAGATCCCGAAACTTAAACCCGAGACTCATGAGCTTGAAGCTCAAGCCATACATTGGCTTTGTCAAAGCATCTCTCTCCTTCATGCTTTTCCCGCCGAACAATTAATATACCCCATTGGTTTTTTCCAGAATTTTTGTTAAGCCTACTTTATTTCATAAGAAAATAAAAGCGAATATTCGTAATGAAATTAACATAATTTAACTTTTATCATTGGGTATTTCCTGCTAATAAGGACTAAATGCCTGGTGGGTAAAATATGGGGAAATTGGCAACAACGTTTGCCGACATGCTGTCAGAGTTCAAAAAGTACCTTCCGGAAAAGAAACCGGCCCCGGTTTATACTGTGCCTTTCTATGCCCATTGGGTCAGCCGGGCAGGGATACAGGGATAAGTGAGAGCTGTTTTTATGTATCTGAAGGGATGGTTCTTATTGGCTCTATTGCGATGATTAAATATAACGACCGGCGCCGGTGTATGGCGTCCGATGGTTATTACGGTGAGGATGTGATTCATGGCTGATTCCACAATGCTGCTCTATTCGTTTTTGATCATATTTGTCATCAGTGCTTTTTCGCGATGGATTTTGACGCAGATCAACGTGGCCCATCTCCGGCGGCATGGCAGCCGGGTCCCGGATGTTTTTGCCGGTGAAATCGATCAGGCGACTCTTGCAAAAATGTCTGCCTATACGGCGGAATCTTCCCGGTTCGGTTCTTTTGAGAGCATCTTCAGCGACATTGTTTTGCTCATCGCCCTCCTGGGCGGATTTTTCCCCTGGCTAAACGGGATGATCCAAACCCCGGGGCTTCATTTCATTTTTTCCGGCCTTCTCTTTTTCGGAATACTGGCTTTATTGAGCACGCTCATCGGCATCCCTTTCGATCTTTACGGAACCTTCGGCATCGAAAAAAAATACGGCTTCAGCACGATTACCCCTAAACTGTGGATGATCGACTTCATAAAAGGGCTTTTCCTGTCGGCCATTCTGATTGGGATTCTCCTTTCCGCCTTTCTGGCCCTCATCTACTATGCAAAAAATTACTGGTGGTTTCTCGTCTGGGTCGTCTTTGCCTCCTTTCAGCTCCTGATGCTCTGGCTTTACCCCATTGTCATCGCGCCGATCTTCAATAAATACGAACCCGTAAAAAACGAGGCCTTGAAGGATGCGCTCATCGCCCTTATGGCAAAGGCGGGTCTGAAAACGGAAGGGGTCTATCAGGTAGACGAAGGCAAGCGGAGCAAGCATTCCAACGCCTATTTCACGGGGCTGGGATCAACGAAACGGATCGTCCTGTATGACACCCTGCTTGCGTCCCATACGAACGACGAAATCATTTCGATTTTGGCCCATGAGATCGGCCATTGGAAAAAGAAACACATGATCAAGCAATTGGTATTCATGGAGGCGGCGTCGCTGGCGGCGCTTTATGCGGCTTCTCATCTGCTGGAATGGTCGACGTTGTATGAGACCTTCGGCTTTTCAGAGGTGATTCCCTATGCCGGTCTCCTCCTCCTGGCCGTCATTGCCGAGCCGCTGACCTTTTTTCTGACGCCTCTGGCCTCCATGGCGATCCGCAGATTCGAGCGGGAAGCGGACGATTACAGCTTCATGATGCTGGGAACCGCAAAGCCCATGTGCGACGCCGTGAAACGCCTGGCAAAAGACAACCTTGCCAACCTCCATCCCCACCCGTTTTATGTCTGGTTTTATTACTCTCATCCGCCCCTGACGGAACGCATCCATCGGCTGCAGGACATGGAAAAACAAGATTTCGGCGGCTGAGTGCATTCGCGCCCGGTGCGGTTGCAACGACGGATGAACGCTGAAGACATCTCAATTTCTATTCCCTGTCATTCCCGCCCCGCGAAGGCGGGGCATGGGGGCCGACCGTCGCCGCCGTCGAGGGACCGCCGGTGGTCCCGGCCGCTGCCGCTTCCAGCGCCCGTTCGACCATGCCTTTGGGTATGAGCTCCCGGTGCATCTGATCGGTCAACTCCGGCACGCCCATCCATTGTCCCTGGGCCGTCATGACGATGTCGAACCGGCCCGCGGCATCGACGGCCGCGACGCCGCCGGAGGCCCAGAACATTACCCGTGCCCGCGGTCTGCCCCTGACGCGTTCGGTGCGTCCGAAAAAAACAAGCTTTTCCCCGGCGTAAATGGGCCGATAGAAGGTGTAACCGATCAAGACCGTTACGGCGCCGCTTTTGGAAGTGAGGAAACCGGACCATCCCAGCGTCTCGTCCAGAACAGCGAGAGGGGCGATGGGATGGACGGCGCCCTCTTCCTGAAAAAGATCGAAGGTCGCTTTATCGTCTGAATCAAACCCCGCCGTGGAAAAGACGACGTTCTTTTCCGAGCGCTCACCGTTCACCAGATAAAACCGCCTTTTAAGACCCGGATGGTTGCGATGGACGCCGCAGACAAAACAGTTTTTGTAATAAGGCAGTTCGATGAGATGTTCTTTCAAATCGAAAAAGGTGTCCGGCAGGTAGGAGGCAATAAGGTTCCGCCTTTGCGGTTCGTCCTTTCCGTAGGCGATGCTCGCGGAAATGTAGGAAAAATCTTCACCACTCTTCGTGATCTCCCCCTGAGCGCCGCCGTCTTCTGCCGAAACCACAATGTCCAGGACATCGCCGACCCTGACGCTCGATCCGCCCATCCGGAATTCCGCCGACAGGGGATACAAAGCGCCGCCGGAAGGGTATTTTTTGAGCCCCCGGACAAGCTCCATGACGGCCCCCATACCGATCCCGCCATGGGGAATGCCCATCCAGCCTTCCTTCTTTTCATCCATTACAAGCATGGCTTTGACGGACCTATCCTCCTGACGGATATCGGATGCGCTAAAAAGAAATTCCCGGACGAAATGTTGTGACGATTCTTTATTCATGACAGGTTTTTAACCTCATCGTATCCGAAGCCGATGCAGGCGCTGAAAAACATCGGCCCCATTAAAAAATGAAAAAAGGATGACGATAAAAAGCCATTCACGCAATAAACTGATTTGCATGATTTCCTCCTTGACAGGACAACCAATATGCTGCCCATCTTTATCGACCAGCAAAGGATGATGAACGACGCGGGCGCAAGTTTAAAAAAAGCGCTTCTCATAGTCAAGGCAAATCAGTGCAGACCGGCGAAACGGTCATATCCGTCGATGAATCGCCGCCGGTTCCCGTAAAATCAATGAAGGGGGACGGTTGTCCCCATTACGCCTGTTCTTGCAACAGAAAGCCGATTTTCCCGTAGTTTTCCCGTGCAGGAGCAACGTATGATGAAAGGAGGATGCATGATGAAAAAGGACCTTCGCTTTGAAATTATTCCCAAAGTTGCCCATCCATGGTTTGATGAGGTGAATAAAGGCGCCGTCGCTCAGGCTAAGTTTCTGGAAGAACAACTGGATATCAAAATTACAGTGAACTATACGGCGCCGTCTTCTGCTGACGTCGCTGAACAGATTTCGATTCTTAAAAAGGCGGCGGCGACGCGGCCGGACGGCATTGCCGTAGACCCTCTGGATTTCATCGACCACATGCACGTTTTGGATGAAATCAGGGATCAAGGCATTCCGATTATCGTATTTGACTCCCCGCCGCCGGAAGCGACCATTTCAAGCGTAGGAAATAACTTTACCAAACAGGGCGTGATCGCTGCGGAACGTCTGGTGAAGTTGATCGGCGAAGCCGGCAAAGTTGCCGTCATGCAAGGGTTTCCCACCGCCCCAAACCATAAAGAGCGTTATGATGCACAGATCGCCGTTTTGAAAAAATATCCCGGCATAACCATTGTTGACGGCGGCATAGACAATGACGATATCCATGTGGCACAAAAGCAGGCTGCAGTGGTTCTGTCTGCACACCCCGATCTGGCCGGTTACCTGTGCTGCGACGCGTCCGGCCCCATCGGCATAGCCGCAGCCATCCATGAAGCGGGCAAAGCCGGCAAGGTCAAATTCGTGGGGATGGACGGGATCAAGCCGATTCTGCAAGCGATCAAGGAAGGTGTGATCGAATCATCGGCGTCAACCATTCCCAGAATGCAGGGCTCGATGTCGGTTTTGATGTTGTGGCAGGCTTCTTGCGGTATGCAGATTCCCCAGAAAATCGATACGGGAATTGACCTGATCACACAGGATAATATTGATGATTTTCTGGCTTTGTGCTGAAGCCCAGAGAGTAAGTGGGATGCTGTTAATTTATTCCTTGAGAATTAACAGCAACGCCTTACCGTCATATCATGGATGCCGCCGGCTTCCCGAGCCGTTATGGTCTGCAATTCCAAAACGGCGTTTTCATGCAGCTCCCGGATATTGGAAACCCCGGCGGTGGACAGGGTCGCCTTGAGCCTCTGCCCTGCAACAGGTATGGCATCGAAGATAGAACCTTCATAGGGGACATAGCCGACAACGCCTTCCTCAAAAAACGTGGCAGCCGACTGATGATACCTTCTTAAGTTGAATGCCTTGCGAGAACCTTCCATCCAATACTCCTTTACGTATTTGCCTCCTGCTTTCACCAATTTGCCGGGACTTTCTGCAAAACGGGCGAAGAAATTTCCCATCATGACGGAATCGGCGCCCAGGGCCAGAGCCACGGCAATATCGATGGGGGAATTTATGCCGCCGTCGGCGATCAGGGGGATATAGGTATTCGTTTTTTTATAGTATTCATTCCGGGCTTTGGCGATTTCCATAATGGCCGTCGCTTGTCCTCTGCCTGTCGCCTTGACCTCCTGGGTTGTGCACCCGGAGCCGATGCCCATGCCGATTTTGACGGCATCCGCCTTGAGTTCGGCAAGCATTTGGAATGCCTCGCCGGTTACGATGTTTCCGGCTATGGCCGGCGTCGTGAAATGATGCTTGATCCATTGGAGGGTTTCTTTCTGAAAAACCGTAAAGCCGTCCGAGGCGTCGATGACCAGAAAATCCACATCACTTTGCACCAGGGCTTCAATCCTTGCCCGGTCTTCCGGATGGGTGGAAACCGCCGCCCCGACAAGGTGCCGTTTCCGGGCATCGACTGCCGCTTCCGGATGCCGGATGTGCCTGTCCATATCTTTTTTGAAAACCACCGACTGCAATGTTCCTTCACGGGTTACGATGGGCAGGAATCCGCGGCCGTATTCTATCATCAGACGGTTTGCCTCCTTCAGGTCATCTACCTCCACACCGACATGCAAGGCGGTTTTCATCTTTTCTTTAATATCCCTGTCGAGATCGAAACGGGGATCAAAATCCTTATCCGTTATAACGCCCATCAGCCTGCCGTGGAACAGGCCGGAATCCGTTACCGGAAAGATGGAATAGGAGGTTTTTTCCATCACATTGCGCAATTCCCTAATCTTTTGCTCCGGCGAAAACGTCAGTATATCGGTCTGAAAGCCGGCTTTGTAGCGTTTCACGGCCCTCACCATGCGGCACTGCTCCTCGATGGATGCGATAAGAGGCAAGACGCCGACGCCTCCCAGGGTGCTTAAAGTTGTTGCCATTTCGATGCCTGTGACCGCGTGCATGGCGGCGCTTAAAAACGGCAGATTAAGGTGGATGAAATCCGCGCCGCAGCGACACAGCGGCGTCCTTAAAGATACATCTGCCGCTTTGTGCGTCTCATCGGTGTAGGACGGCAAAATTCTGAAATCCTTCAAACTATAAGCCGGGTTCTTTAAGATCGTTTTCATTTTTCTGACCTCCTTTTTTGATTATGAAAAGTTGACAGACCTTAAATGAGCTGCTATATATAAGTCAAATTAATTATTATAATAACATATATTGATAAGGCTTATAAATGGAGATAACGTTTGAACAGCTGAAAGCATTTCAGGCCACCGCCGAGACGCTCAGTTTTTCGAAGGCGGCGGAACGGATATTCCGAACGCAGTCGGCAGTAAGCATTCAGATTGCCAGACTGGAGGACGCCGTCGGGCAAAAGCTGTTTCAGCGAACAACCAAACAGATAGAATTGACCGAGGCGGGCGACATTCTTCTGCGATACGCAAATCAGATGAAAGCCCTCCTGGAACAGGCCGGTCAGGAAATGACGGATCTGGAAAAAATGGCAAGGGGCCGCCTGACGATCTGCACGTCCGACACGACGGCCTGTTATCAATTGCCGGGGATTATTCAGGAATATCAGGCGAAGTATCCGGGTATCGAAATCATTGTCCGCAACGCTACCTCCCTTAAAACCATTGATCTGGTTATGGATAATCAGGTCGATCTGGGAATCGCCACGCTGAAATATCTAAAGCCCCCCCTTGTCGCCGTTCCCTTGTTCTATCGTTCGGATGTGACGATCTGTCATCCCCATCATCCACTGGCGGCAAAGCGAATGGTCTATTTGAAAGACCTGGAGGCATACAACTGCGTCTTGCTTGACCGGAAATGCTCTTCCCGCAGGATACTTGATGAGGCCTGTGGGGCGGCAGGCGTGACCTTGTCCATTTCGATGGAATTGAGCTCCATCGAAGTCGTGAAGAATTTTGTTTCGATAAATTCGGGGATTTCGGTGGTTCCGGAGTCGTCCGTTAAGCGGGAGGTCGCGGAAAACACGCTGGCGTCTTTGAAAATCAAGGATTTGCAGGATGCCGATCCCATAAAAATGGGTGTTATTTATAAAAAAGATCGCTATTTATCCCTGGCGGCAAGAAGTTTTTTAAACATGCTGGAAGCGAATTTCCGGCCGACCTCGCGCCTCAGCGACTGAATTCGAAGTCGCCGGTATCATCGAGCATTTATCTTTTGACATATTTATCGGCAATACGTATACAGCACATGCAAGGGAGGTGCGCTATGATCACAATCAACCAACACTATTTGAAACTTCAAACGTCCTATCTGTTTTCAACAATTGCAAAGCGGGTCAATGAATATCAAATCAACAACCCCGAGAAGGAAATCATAAAACTCGGCATCGGCGATTGCACCCGCGCATTGCCCAAAGTGTGCATTGAAGCGTTTCATCGGGCGGTTGATGAAATGGCGGATGATGCCACATTCCGGGGGTACGGCCCGGAGCAGGGCTATCCGTTTCTCAGGGAGGCGATTGCTGAAAACGATTTTAACAACCGGGGCGTCGATATCCATGCGGACGAAATCTTCATCAGCGACGGCGCCAAGTGCGATACGGGTAATTTTCAGGAATTACTTTCCTCCGATATTTCTCTTGCCATTCCCGATCCGGTATATCCGGTCTATGTGGATACCAATGTGATGGCAGGCCGGACCGGTGAATTTAAAGACGGCCGGTACCAAAAAATCGTCTATCTGGAATGCACAAAGGAGAACAATTTCATACCGGGTATCCCTGCGGAACCGGTTGACCTGATCTACCTGTGTTTTCCCAATAACCCCACGGGTGCAATCATTACGAGGGATGCTTTAACCCAATGGGTTGATTATGCCCGCGACAACAAGGCCCTTATTCTCTTTGATGCCGCTTATGAAGCCTTTATCCGTGACGATGCCATTCCCCACTCTATCTATGAGATCGACGGCGCCCGAGAGGTCGCCGTGGAGTTTAGAAGTTTTTCGAAAACAGCGGGATTTACCGGCACCCGATGCGCGTTTACCGTCGTACCCAAGGCCTGTAAGGCGTATGATGAAAACGGCAATGCGCAAAGCCTGCACGCCCTGTGGAACCGCAGGCATACAACCAAGTTCAACGGCGTCTCCTATCCGGTGCAAAGAGCAGCGGAGGCGATTTACAGCGATGAAGGGAAAGTACAGGTCAGAGAGATCATCGATTACTACCTGGAAAACGCCGCGCGAGTACGCCAGGAAATGGATGCTTTGGGATTCTCCTGTGTCGGCGGCCAAAACTCGCCTTACATCTGGATCGATACGAAAGAAGATTCATGGAATTTCTTTGACAGGCTGCTTCACAATGCAGGCATTGTGTGCACGCCGGGTGCGGGTTTCGGGTCCTGTGGAAATCAGCATATCCGTATCAGCGCGTTTAACAGCTATGACAAAGTTGATCTGGCCATGAAAAAGCTCAGCACGGCATTAAAATCAAAAGCAAATCCGATGTAACCGCCGAATGAATGAAGCGCAATGCGCAGCATCCGGGTTTTTACAGCGAAGTTACAGTACCTACTGAATGCAGCAGACCATCTGTTGGGCCGCAATATCGGAGAGCAGCCGCAACCCTTTGTCCGCCACATCGTATAATTCGGATGGGATGGCTTGCCTGTGATATCCTCCATATGTCGTATAATCTTACAATTGACATGATATACGAGCAGGTAAAATAAAGGCTTGCGAATAAATTATCAAGATATTATAAACCATTTCCTATGGTTAAGTGGATCATCGGGTTTCTGAAGACCATAGGCGGCACAGGCGATAGACGCACATTACCGCCGTAATAATTCTCAGAAATTGTATGGATGGCGGAGATATACGGAAATACAGAATAACTTCTTGGGATGCTGAAATAAGAAAAATGTTTCTCTACTCAAGGAGTCAGTTTGAAATCAACTGAAATCTATAAGATTCTGAATTTGTACCTTAAAGATGAGTTCAAATCTTTAGGTTATAAAAAAGTGAAGTTTTGTCGATTGGGTTGGTACAAATCCATTGGCAACAATTTCATCATTTTTGAGTTTCAATGTAATAGATGGGGTTGGGATTATTGGACTGGAACCGATTTTAACTTTAATTTCGGTTGTTATGATAAAATTACAGAATTAAGTTGGTCGGTCAAACCGATAGTTCGTTTAAATGAAGTGATTCAATATGATGATTTATTTGAATTAGTAGAAATTCAGAACTCCGTGATCAGCAAATTTCATTCTTATGATTGTGATTCAAAACAAGCTTTTCCCTCTGCCGAACCGGCCTTCCATGATTATTTACAAAACCAATTTAAACCAATCCTTTTTCCTCCTTCTTTAACCGATATGTTCCATATGCGGCTATATGATGAAAACGACGTTCATAAATGGGGTATTTATTTCCAAAAAATAATCAAGTTCATCTCGAACAAGTTAGAAATCCTGTGGAATTAATCGATATGATACAAAAAAAGCTTCACATGAATTGCCAAAATAATACTAAGTACAATAGCGGAAATTGGCAACAAATGCCTGCTTGGTGCCTGAATCCGAAGAATATTTCCCAACAAGGCTTTTGCAGCGGAGCGCAAAAAGCCGCGCCCGCTGAAAAGCAACGTTGGCATCCCGAACATTTTTCCCTTGAAATACACAAAAAATCCTGTATTGTGTGTATGCACGATTGGAGGTGATAACATGGGAAGAACAAATGTGGTGATTAACGATGATTTGGTCAATGAATGTCAAAAGCTGACCGGAATCCGGACACGGCGTGCTCTCATTGACTACGCGCTACATGAGGTACGCCGCCGTGGCCGTCAGAAGCGCTTGATAGAACTGAAGGGCAGCATCAAATGGGAGGGAGACCTTACCGAATGGCGGGAGGCGCGTGATTGATGGTGCTTGTCGATACAACTGTCTGGGTCGACTTTTTTTCTGGCAGTAACGAGCCACACGTGGTGATGCTCCAGGAGTTGATCGAGAATGAAGAGGATTTATCTCTCTGTGGAGTTATTCTGGCGGAGGTGCTCCAAGGAATCAGATTTGACACAGACTTTATAAAAACAAAGGAATATCTTGACGATCTTATTTTCCTACCCATGCGACAGACAACATTTTTACGATCGGCGGAGATTTACAGGTCCCTTCGAAAGCAGGGTATTACGATTCGGAAACCGATTGATTGCATAATTGCTTCAGTTGCCATTGAGAACGATATCCAATTGCTTCACAATGACCGCGACTTCGACCACATCGCCAAGCACTCGAAGCTCAGAATTTGTGGTTAAAAATGCCAACATCACATTCAAGTTTGACGTGCAGGGCCGGGCGGCTTTAGTTGTTTACACATTTTGATGCTTATTGACGCCCTTGGTGATTTGGTCGTTACGTTACCCTGCACGCAAGTTAATTCGGTGTTCGGCATAAATAAGGCCATATATAAGTCCATACTTTCATATTGCATTATATACATGAATCTGGCATAGTAATGTTGTGAAAAAAGCAACCTTTGAATGGGATGAGGCAAAGAATAAAGAAAATCAATCAAAGCATGGCATTTCTTTTTTAATCGCGCAGCAGGCTTTTCTTGATCCTCGTCGTGTTATTGCAGAAGACATTACCCATAGCAATGAAGAAGGTCGGTATTATTGCATGGGGCGTGTAGGTGAAGGTATCGTAACGGTCAGGTTTACATATCGTGGTAACGTAATACGCATCTATGGTGCGGGCTATTGGAGGAAAGGAAGGAAAATCTATGAAGAGCAAAACTAAATATACTGAAGAACCTATGGGAAATTTGAGCGTCGTTAAAGACTTTCTTCCACCCCCGGATAAATTAGTACTGAAAGAAGATAACGTGAAGGTAACTATTTCCTTGAAGAAATCCAGCATATCCTTCTTCAAAGAACAGGCAAAAACGCAAAAGACTTCATATCAAAGAATGATTAGGGAAGTAATAGATTGGTACGCCACACATTATCAAAAAAGCGCATGACCTCTAAGCAAAAGGAAGAGCAAAGGGGTCAAGTCTTTGCTTGACTCATCTTAAGGGTTAATGTAAGTGATCGGCTATGGCAAGACCTTTACGCATACAATATCCCGATGCCTGGTATCATGTCATGAATCGTGGGCAAAGCCGATCTCAGATATTTTGTTCGCCAGGTGATTACCAAACGTTTATCAAACTCCTGCAAGATTCGTCTTCCATGTGGAAGGTTCGGATTGCGGCATACTGCCTCATGTCTAATCATTATCATCTGCTTTTACAGACACCGGAAGCTAATCTGTCACGCTGCATGCGTCATATCAACGGTGTTTACACGCAATACTTTAACCGATTATACAAAACGGACGGACCGCTATTTCGTGGGCGGTATAAGAGTATTGTCATTGACCAGGACAATTATCTTTTAGAACTGGTGAAATACATACACAGTAATCCACTGCACGCCGGTCTTGTGACACGGATGGACGACTATTTATGGAGTTCTCACAAGGCATATATATCAAAGGGGAATGAAGAGAGTTGGTTGTATAAGGATTTCGTTTTGTCCATGCTTGAGAGTCATGAACGCAAGAGGCGGGGGGCTTATCTAAAATTTATTGAACAGAATGAATCAGAAACCATTACGGCATTATATGAAAAAAGTAAGCTACCTTTACTGCTGGGAACAAAAGATTTCATAGATGACATCAAACAGAAGTATTGGAATAAAGCGGCGATGAAAGAAATGCCTCAAACGAAAGAGTTAGCATTTGATCAGCATCGGATAGAAAATATCGTAAGCAGAATTTATCAGATTGATGTTGATGATCTTTTGAAATTTAGGCGGGGAATTTATAACGAAGCTCGCAATGTGGCTATTTATCTTACGAGGAAATATACCGGAGCGCCGCTGAAGGATATTGGTGTCCGTTTCGGAATGAATAGCTACAGCAGCGTTAGTAGTGTCATTTTACGCATAAAACGGGAGATGGAAAGAAATAATATACTTCGGCAAAAGGTTGTGGATGCCGAAAAACTTTTCACTTGAGCCAAGCAAAGACTTGACCCCTTTATCTCGAAATAAAAATTTTTATGTGAAAATAATAACTGCTCAGTCGTTGCCATAATGCCTCCAAAATAAATTTAAAAGGGGAACGATATGCCACAACATTTTCTATGCTACTCCTGTAGTCGTGTAACTGAGTGTGAACAAGATACTAAAATATGCCCTTCCTGCCATTCTTCTCAAGGACGTATAATAAGTGATCAAGAATTTCGAGAAGGTCATAAAGATGGAACTATTCATCTTATTGATCCACATACTGGCAAAAAATTTAAAAGAAAATAAAATCACAACTACTCAATCCAGCCGACTCGTACCTCGCGGCTGATTACGGCATTATGGTGCAAATCCGAAATACGAGGATGGAGGTGGTTTAAAACACGATGCCAAACAACATCACATTTAGAACACATCTCTTGGGAAGCGTCACTGAATTTTGTCAGAATTCTCATTTAGTAACTCTCCAAAACTCACTAAACTTAGTTGATTTAATTGTGAGATTGGCCAGATATCAAGAAGAGGGGCTGAAACTGTTCCCAAAGGTATATTTGACCAACAATATTACAAAAATCATTAGGATGCTTCCAGATGCAGAAAGTTTAAAAATTGGAGTCTCGGATAAAAATTCAGAAGGAATCATGCGTGCCCTGAAAAAATGTGCTCCAATGGCTAACGGTGGCTGGCTGGTCTACATAAATGAGATGCCGGATAATATTGAATATGGAGTGTTCAAGGGTTCAAGCAATCCTACGGCTGTTTTGGTCGACGATGTAATCATGACGCCAATTGAACATCTTAATATTGTAAAGGTATTCCAGGTGGCAGACGATTGTGTGGAGATCAGGGCAAACAACAGTGACTTTCACTATGTCTTTCTTAGTCATCGACGCGAGGACGACCCTCCTCCGTTACAACACATCGATAGTTTGGTGGAATCTATAACAGCTAGGGTAAAGATAAAGAATCAAGCAGCTGTATCCAGCTACCTGAAGCGCGTCCTTTATGATTCATTGGTAAAATCGCATGGTTGTATAATAGCAGTAACTAGCATGAAGCGAGCACCGAAACTACTATCGAACGATGGCGTAATGCTCGATGATCCGATAGATTTTGAACAACTAATCGTAAAATATAAAAAGAATATCATTTCTCAATCGTTAATTGATAGTAAAAGCTTTATTCTATCCGGAATGTTAAACTCAGATGGGATTGTTCTTTTTGATAACCGATCTCGCATTCTTGGATACAACATTTTCGTTGCTATCAATAACAACGCATCGGCATTAGGAGGTGCGAGAAGGCGAGCCTTTGAGAATCTGAAGAGAATTATCAATCGAGGGCTTTGTGCTGTTTTCATGCAATCGCATGACGGTTGGTCTGAATTTTCAGGAGGTGCGTGATGATGGATTTAGTTTTATGGGAACCAGAAAGTGGAAAGCTTATTCCTCGATCTGCAAATACACCGGCGGCTGTTTCTGATTATGCGGTTCAACTAAGCAATCGAGACAAACGACAGATAGTAGGTGCGTTCGACTCAGGCCATTACGAAATGGCAATAAATTACCTTTGGAGTAAAACTGCAACCGCATTAAAAAAAGAACTGTCCGTTGTGGGGGTACAGCTTCTTGGTGAAATGCTTGGGCGGACTGATGTAAATGAAGAAGATGATGTTGAGGATATACTCACATCCGCCGATGCAATTCGAGTGGCAGAGGAGCTTGGAGTTGTGTCCCCTACGGATGCGATGCGACTTCGACATACGAATGAACTGGTTACTCATTTTTCGAATCTCGATACCTTAGACTGTGATGTAGAAGAGATCGATGAAGCAGAGGCAATGGCTTCTTTAAAAGCCTGTATCAAAGGAGTTTTGGGGCGTCCCAAAGTTGACGTAGCCAAAAAGTTTGTCGAGTTTCGAGGAGCCCTCGAAGGCGAAACATTGAGACCTGAAGATCCAAGAGTCGAGATGCTTCAGAACTCGCCATATTTTTTCCTCAAACTGACCATAAGCGTTTTAATGAATGCAGCCAAAAGATCTCATGGTGCAACATTAGAACATGCTCTGGCTAATATAAATCTTTTAGTGCCAGTAATGTGGGACAGAATACGAGACACAGAGAAGTGGCAAATCGGCAAAACATATGCTGAGGCATACGCTGATGGGGAAAAGATAGTGGTAAGTGGGCTAAAAAGTGCCTTGCTAAAGGTTCAGGGTTTCGATTTTGTCCCTGAAAACCTCCGCAGTGACACCTTTATCAAAGCTGCTGATCAAATAATTATTGCGCACGAAGGGATGAACAATTTTTACAATGAAGCTTCACCTGTAAAGAATCTTTTAAAGTTAGGATCGACCATTCCCACGCCAGCACTTCCATCATGTATGTCAGCTTTGCTTTGTGTGGTATTAGGAAACTATTATGGTACGGCCTGGGGTGCAGTACCAGATGCCTTTCGACTCCTAGACTCATTAAGCTCTGAACGTTGGACCTATTACTTAAATCGAGTACTTCCAGGGGATTTAAGGATATTAAATAAACTTTTAGATGAAAAGCCTCGTTCTAATTGGTTTTCAGTTTCAAAAAAATATGGATTCCAAGACCTCGATATTAGTAATAGTGATATTAAATTTCTTGTTAAGGCAACTATAGAGCAAGAAGAATCAAAGATTCAGAAGATTATTCAAAAACTCAGAAGATTCCACTTAGGAAAGAAGGCATAACAAAATCAATACAGTCGGTCGCTACACTCCGGCTGATTTTTTCGTTAGCGTGCAGGGAATAAATGAACACCACCTATGATAACATCGGCATCGGATATACGAAATACCGGTGCGCAGACCCACGAATTGTTGAGACACTTGTCGACCTCCTCGCTCTGTCTCCTCCTGCAACGCTTGCCGACATAGGTGCGGGTACCGGAAACTACGCCCGTGCCATGGCCAACTTGGGCTTCCACATTCAGGCGATTGAACCCTCTACAACTATGCATAATCAGGCGCCCCTCCATAGTTCTGTGCACTGGCATTACGGCACCGCAGAACATATTCCCCTTCCCGACAACTCTGTTGACGGTGTCTTCTGCATCCTTGCGTCCCACCACTTTTCTTCTCTTGAAAATGGATCTGTTGAAATGGCACGCATCTGTTCAACCGGTCCCATTGTCTGGTTCACCTTCGATCAAAGGCAGGCAGAATCTCCTTGGCTCAATGACTACTTCCCAACTATTTGGGAGAGCGCGATTGAATTCGCACCGCCGTTGGAGGATGTATGTCGTCTCATTGAAATCCACACGCATCGACATGTCGCCGTTATCCCATGGTTAGTGCCCCACGATCTGCAGGACTGCTTCTTAGTCGCAGGCTGGAGAAAACCAGAAATGTACCTTGATCCCGATGTAAGGGCCTGCATTTCAGTATTTGCCTTGGCCAGTCCAGACGCCCTTGAAGATGGTCTTTCTCGTTTGCAGCACGATATAACAACCGGTGCGTGGAGAACCAAGTACGGGCACCTTTCTGAAAGACAAACCATTGATTGGGGGTATCGGTTCTTAAGGTCGGTATGAAAGAATAACTAACAATGCAAATTCAGCTTGGTGTTAACACGCCCGCTGATTTGCCATGTTGGGCTACGTGAACAAGGCACCATGGAACATTGAAATATCTTGTCGTTTGAAAGGTCTCACAAACAAATATCGTCGGAACGTAAATATTTCATCTGAAGGAGGGTTGCATGTATCCAAAGCTATCGGTGAATCTTGGGAATCTTGTTCTCTCTCTATCAGACGCTCTGGACTTGGCTTTCCCTTCACTTGCCATGCACCAGCAGCGAGTGGCGTTCATTGCGTGGGAGTTGGGAAGGAGAGCGGGGTTGGAGCAAAAAAGAATCGAACACATTTTTCTTGCCGGCCTGCTTCACGACATCGGAGCGTTGTCCATCGAAGACAAGAAATCACTTCACGATAATGAAGTCTCAGAGGTGACCCCACATTGCAAAAGAAAAGGGGACGGTTCTGTTTTTTGGTGCTTAGTATATAGAACCGTCCCCTCTATATACCCGGAATGCGGGTCTGCGGCCTCTGTGTGAAAGTTTGTCCATATGGAAGGAAGACCATGTAGAATCAGCTATTTCACATGATGGCTGACAGCCGCTCGTGAATGGCAAGTTCTGCTTTAAAAGAATTTTGATTCCTGGAATGAAATGTGATTCAATATCTGCAAATGGAGGATATAAATATGCCTACCGTAGCTAAAAAAATAATCGACGATGTTATGTTGCTGCCAACCGATGCCAGGATTAGTTTAGTAGAGCAGTTACTTACAAGTTTAAACCTACCCACGCAGCCGGAAGTGGATCGACTTTGGGCTAAAGAGGCTGAGTTGAGAATCGCCCAAATTGAAGAAGGCAAGGTAAAGCTAATTTCTGGCGAGAAAGTTTTTTCGGATATTCGTAAAAAATACAAACGATGAGATTCTTTTTCCATCCAGAAGCCAAAGAAGAATTCGATGGTGCTGTGGACTTTTACGAGCAAAACCAGCCGG
>JAFGHS010000175.1 GCA_016930075.1 Deltaproteobacteria bacterium | reverse complement strand
GGATCAATAAACCGGTGCCGGAAAATAGTGATCCTTTGCGACACTAAATTCTTTATGGAAGTGTCTCATTTTCATTGACACGTTCCGCTTTAGCATCACATCCACATTTCCCGCAGCTCGCCGCCTTTCGTTTGCCACAATAAGAACTGATGCATAAGGAATGTGTTCGCACGCTATCTCTCGCAATACGATATCTATTCCGTCTGGTTTGCAGAGCCAGGAATCGGCAGGCTCCATGATTTGGAACACACGAGCGAGAATATTCGCATCAAGAAAGTAATTTTCTAAGTGGTATTTGCTAAGCGTTCTGAAACGCCCACCAACTGACCGCGGCATCGTTGAACTGTCTCCCAACGCGTCGCGGTCTGCGAGCATGTAAAAATCAATTCCCCACATGGTTTTGGTCAAAACTTTTTCGGCGACCTGATCAAATGCCGCGAGATTTCCCTTACCGCCGCCAGGAAGAAGAACCAGCTCTGGGAATCGATTCTTTAGAATATGCACATATGTTTGTTTGTCCAGACTTGCTTTAGTGCCTTCTATTAGGACGATCTTCTTTCCAAGTGAGACGACACCCACCGAATGTCCCAGACGATTGAGCGCTTCTGTTGACTGATCATCTGGCTTAAGCACTACTGCTTGGTTTACGCTGTTCTCACCAGGTGGGGTTAGAAAGATCACCGTATCTTCAAGAGAGGACGAAATTATGTCCGGTGAATGCGAGCAAAGTATGAATTGATTGTTTTTTCCAGCGCTCTTTAGCGTGCTGATCAATTTGGAAGATAGCTCCGGGTGAAGATGCAGTTCGGGTTCGTCTACGAAAACGATGCAATCGGAAGGGCTACGAAGTAAAAAATCAAACGCGATATTGAGAACTTCCCGTTCTCCAGAGCTTAATGCATTAATGTCGTATTCTTTTCCCTTGTGTTCGAAACGGAGAGTGTTGCCTTGAACATCCGCCTTTAGGAGTCGTTTCGGACCGAGAAGTTTGAAGAAAGCTTCCCTGAAAGGATCGAGGGGGTCTGAGAACTCGAGTTTCATTGACTCGTACCCTTCTTGTTTCAAACTTATTGCCCTATTTGCGATAGACGTTTTTTGAGTTTGAATTTTTTTAAAAATTGCGTGAAGCGTATCCTGAAACCTGCTAGCTAATCCGCCAAACGTGAAATTCCAAGATATTTTTTCTTCCCAAGGGTCAGGCATATCCCACTGATAAGATAGTGGTTGGATTTTTTGGATGCTTCGATTACTCTCATAGTAAAATACGCTGCTTTTGAGATTTCGTCGTTGTCGATTCTGCTGAAGCATCTGTGTTAGTAAATCGGCATCTTGCTGCACACTGGTATCAAGTTCTCGCTTCCCCCATGCAGCGATTTCATCATCTGAAGTGGCTTGAATTTTGAACTTTATGTTCTTACCGTTCAAATTCTGGAAATGAGAAATAAGTGCGGAAACAAGTCGAGTTTTCCCGACACCATTAGGGCCAGCAATTACAACGATGTCTGAAATATCTTCTACGTCAAATAATTCAACGGGCAAAGCGTTCGTGACATGTATATCTTTTATTCTCATAGTTCAGTCACTTTCTTCATATAACGATTATTATACGGCTTGTTTCCTTTCTGAAAAAAAGCAATTGGAAAATACTACAGCATCAAAAGAATGACAAGTATTTTTGAAGACAATTGTAATCGATATTCTGGCATATTATTAATGTTTTTCCTGACTTAATAGAACGAATGTTCTGTATGAGCAACAAAGAATTCAAATGAGAACACCACCAGACGTGCACATTTGGTCTGTAATATCAGGATATGCGGCTGCCGCATATCCTGGTCAGGGACTTATATATGGGGGAGGGGGAATGTTACCTTCAAAAATCCTTCCTGTTGGCAGGTCAGGCAAGCCGGGCCTGCAGCAGTGACACTTGTCGGGAGAATATACTGTGAGAATCTTCCATCTCTTCAATCAGCCCATAGCGACAGGGGAAAAAGGGAAGGTGAACGTGGAGAAATCAGAGACATTCAAAATATGTCGCAAAGTCTGTGATGAAATCGGCAGTAGGTGAAGCTGCGCGAGGAAAGACATCAGGCGCGTCGTCGATGAAGATGGCGGCTTCATGGTTATGAAATTCCCGCAAATGGCCCGGTTGGTGCGAACCTGTTTGCTATGGTGCGAAGGAAGAGTGTTGTTTTATATTCTGTCGTTTTAAAATTCGTTTTAAAATTCTTGACTCGTCGTCGTCTTGCTCTTATACTTCGCCCCGCAAAATGGCAAAAGCAAATCCCGATAAATGCCTCGGATCACTAAACGGAACGAGGCATCAAAAGGCGGTACGAGCAACCATGTCTGAACAGATTCTTTCGATAAAAGGAACGGGCATTGCAAAAATTAAGGATTCCCTGCAAAAATTCTCCAGAGACAGACGGTACATCTTTGGCGTGGAAACGTTCAGCGACCGGGAAGCCCTGATCACGATTTACGACAGGAAACCTGAGTCCTCGGGTGTCGTCGCATTTATGGAAACATTCATTTCACGATTGTTTGTTCGTGACAGAATAAAAATGGAGATCCATATCAATACAAACACCGAAGGCTGTGACGTTTCCCTGTCGGGCGCCGTCGTTATGGCCGAAATGGATTTGGCCAACCCTGATGCAAGACCGATCAGCACGCAAAAATTAATGGACAATTTGAAAGAAATCTCCTCCCTGTTGACCAAAGCATGACGACAGCAATTATGAATCATTCACCTCGGTCATACGAACCTTACTGGGAGGTGCACGGGAAAAACGGCCCCCACATCCTGCTGCTTCACGGATTCCTTTCCAGCCGCGCCCAGTGGATCCCGAATATTGCATCCCTTTCTCAAACGGCCCGGCTTGTCATTGTCGAACTGCTGGGGCATGGCCGCTCGCCGGCGCCCGACCGGCCCGATGCGTACAGCCCTGCAGGATACATCAGCGCCTTTGAAAACATCCGCAAAAGCCTCGGCATATCGCAATGGATGCTCTGCGGACAATCGCTGGGCGCGGGCCTTACGCTGCGATACGCCCTCGAATGCCCGGAACGCGTGACCGCCCAGATATTCACGAATACGACATCCGCTTTCCGGGAAATCCATGACATGGAAGAAACAAGAAAGGGGACAACGGCCTCAGCCGAAGCCATTCTTCAGGAAGGCATCGACGGGATTCGCAAACTCCCTATTCATCCGGCCAACGCCCGACGGCTCCGCGCAGACGTGAAAGCGGCGCTGGTGGAAGATTCGAAGCTGATCAGCCCTCTGGGAGTCGCCAATACCATGCGCTACACGTTTCCACAGCTATCCGTTCGTCAGGAGATTCACAAAAATACGACGCCTACTTTATTGATCAGCGGCAGGCAGGAAAAACGTTTTACCCCGTTCCGCAATTTTGCCGAAGCCAACATGCCGCACCTTCATATCGTTGAGTTCAACGGCGGACATGCCGTCAACATCGATGCCGCCGATGATTTCAACGGCGCGGCAAAAGATTTTATCAAAAAACACCTGTCAGCGACTTGTTAATCCCATTCGTCCTCATCGTCTTCGCCGTCATCCATCAGGGAATCTTCATCCCATTCGTCCATTTCGTCCATTTCGTCGAGTTCTTCAAGATCGTCCAGGGATAAATCGTCCCACTTGTCTATTTCGTCCTCCTCACCAATGGAGAAGTCATCCTCATTCCACTCGTCTTCGGCATCCCGTTCGTGATGTCTCGGATCTTGCAGCTTTTTTTTAATTGGTTTCATATCGTTGACTCCTGTTTGCTATTCGAACAGCCCCATAAGCTTCTTCAGTTTTTTAACGGCCGGCGGAAGCACCTCGCTTATGGATTCAAAAAACCTTAATTGTGCATTCATGTCATAAGGCGTATCCCCCTGATTGATGATCACCAGCCTGGCTCCGGCAGCCAGTGCTTCCTGGGGCATGTGAGCGGCAGGCGTCACGACAAGGCTCGACCCGATGACGATAAAAAGATCGCTTTTCCCCGAATGTTCAAATGACTGGGCCAGATCTTTGGCAGGCAGGGACTGGCCAAAATCGACGACACTGCTTTTCAGCTCGCCGCCGCACGCACAAATGCGCTTATCCGACGATTTTTCAATCGTTCTTTGACATTTCTGACAACGCAGCAGTGCAATATTTCCATGCAGCTCCGCCAGAATTTCGGGGCGAATGCCTGCTTTCAGATGCAGGTTGTCGACATTTTGCGAGATCAGGAATTTCAGCTTCCCCATATTCTGAAGTTCCGTAACGGCAAGGTGGTTGATGTTCGGATCAACGGAATCCCATGGCTTCATGGGTTTTGCCGGCAGCCCCTTGTCCCTCCTCGTCCAGAGACCGTCCGGCCCCCTGAAATCGGGAATACCCGAATCCGTGCTGATCCCGGCGCCGGTAAAAACAACGGGGTATCTGGCTTCATAAAGCCATTGGGCGAGGGTCTGTATTCTTTTTTCCAGATCTTCATTCGTCATTAATATTGCTCCCTCAAATTTTAATTCACATATCGAGAAGGGCGCTTTGGAATGCGGCAACAGCCGGCTCATAGCTCCGGATGTGCCGGGCCGTACGGCCTTCTTGAATGCTACTCACGGCTCCCATGCGATTGAAAATGTCGGCACTCTTTTTTTGCATATCTTCGTGCTTTTGATGTCCAGCTTCGGCATTTTTTCCATCATTACCGTAAACTGAAAATCCTCTGCTTCCAAAAGGCTTTCCACATAGGTCCCCGCATTATCAAGAAGAATCCTCTTTGTAATACGATCCGTATTATCCCTTTTGTGCGAAGTATAGGAGCGGTATTTTTTCATGTCAAGATAATTTATGGCTGGAATTGAGGTAATAAGGAATTGATTCTATTGGTTAATAAACTATCTGCATAAATGCCCGTCCCTCGGTGGATGTTTTCCGCAAGCGAAATGACGCTCTGAAAAAAAACCTGTTCATTGCCGGGACATTGCAATTAAAACAGATGCCCCAACAACTCCTTCAGGCTGCTGATCCTGATCAGTTTCATCCGGGCGCCCTCCCCTGTCTGCCGGTCCCGGCCCTGGGTCCTGGGCAGAATGCAGCGGTTGAATCCCATGCGCGCCGCCTCTTTGATCCGGACATCCATCTGGGATATGCCCCTGACCTCGCCCGACAGACCGACTTCTCCGAAAACCACCGTTCCTGCATCGATGGGGCGATCCAGATAGCTGGAGGCCATGGAAGCCACGATCCCCATATCGATGGCAGGCTCTTCGACCTTGACGCCGCCTGCCACATTGATAAAGATATCCTGGTTCCCCAGTTGGAGGCCGCAGACCTTGCCCATCACGGCGACGAGCATGGAAACACGGTTGTGATCCACGCCGATGGCGGTGCGTCTCGGCATCCCCAAATTGGTAGCGCTGACGAGGGACTGGATTTCCACAAGGATGGGCCTTGTCCCTTCCAGGCTCGGCGAGACCACTGAACCCGACGCCCCTTCCGGCCTTTCGGACAGGAAAAATTCCGACGGGTTGGCCACCTCGATGAGGCCGTTGTCCCGCATCTCGAAGATGCCGATCTCGTTGGCCGGGCCGAAGCGGTTCTTGATTCCCCGGATGATCCGGTAGGCATGCCCCGAATCGCCCTCGAAATACAAAACCGTATCCACCATATGTTCCATGACCTTAGGTCCGGCGATGGACCCGTCTTTCGTGACATGTCCGACAAGAAATATGGGAATGCCCGTCTTCTTCGCAACAAGGATGAGTTTTTCCGTCGCCTCCCGCACCTGACCGACGCTCCCCGGCGCCGAAGATAGAACGGACGAATAAACGGTCTGGATGGAATCGATGACGACAGCCGCCGGCTTGATCTCCTTGATCTGCCGAAGGATGGCATCCAGATCGATCTCGACCAGGACCAGGAGGTTTTTCGAGGACGCCCCAAGGCGCTTCCCCCGCAGCTTGATCTGCTTGGCCGATTCCTCGCCGGATACGTAGAGCACCGTCAGTTCCTGCTCGGCAAGTTTTTGCAGAACCTGGAGGAGGAGCGTCGATTTGCCGATTCCCGGATCGCCGCCGACGAGAACGGCAGATCCGCGGACAATCCCGCCGCCCAAAACCCGGTCCATTTCGAGGATTCCTGATCTGACCCGTTCCCCTTCATCGGCCGTAATGGCATCAATGGGCATGGGGACGCCATTGAACTTCAGGTCCTGCGCCCCTTCCCCATCAATCGTCCTGACCTCCTCTTCGACAAACGAATTCCACTCGTTGCAGGAGGGGCATTTCCCCAGCCATTTCGGTGATGAATGGCCGCAATTCTGACAGAAAAATTGCGTTTTGATTTTTTTCATCGCCTCAGCTCCCGGGCCTTGCTGTATGGTTCTCGAAACTTATTCACCACCACCCTACCCCCCCCCCCTCAAGAGACTGTGTCGCAATTCACTTTTTTGTCATTCCCGCGCAGGCGGGAATCCAGAAAACGTTAATAAAATCATATTCCTCTGGATTCCGGCTTTCGCCGGAATGACGTCTTTAATGACAATTTTTCCTATTGTGACACAGTCTCCCAAATGGAAGGGAGTTAGAGAGTTCCACTTACCTTGAACCTTTTGCCTCGAACCTTGCTGTATATATGTTTTTTCACTAAAACCGTCAACCTGAAACCTGGGCAAATATTAAATGGAAATGATCTAAAATCATCTTGAGTAAATATGATGTTGCTGGTATATGTTTCCCTTCGCAAAAAAAACACACACAAAGGATGGTTCTATGCACAACCCGAATTTCAGCTCAGGCCCTTGCAGTAAAAGACCCGGATGGAACTTTGACGCCTTAAAAGACGCCCTTACCGGACGATCCCATCGCTCGGCGCCGGGCAAGGAAAAGCTGGCGGCGGCCATCAGCGAAAGTAAACGAATCCTTGAAATTCCCAGCGATTATCTGCTTGGCATAATGCCGGCTTCCGACACGGGCGCTTTCGAAGCGGCCATGTGGAGCCTCCTTGGACCGAAACCGGTCACGGTATTGGCATGGGAAAGCTTCAGCCAGGGGTGGGCGTCCGACATTACCAAGGAACTGAAGCTCAATCCCACAGTGATGAAGGCCGACTACGGGAAACTCCCCGACCTGAAGGCCGTAAACTGGTCAAACGATGTTGTCTTTGTCGCCAACGGTACGACAAGCGGCGTCAAAGTCCCCAACTGGGACTGGATTCCCGCTGACCGCGAAGGGTTGTCTTTGTGCGATGCCACCAGCGCCGCCTTCGCCATGAATATCGACTGGTCGAAAATCGACGTCCTGACCTTTTCCTGGCAGAAATGCCTTGGCGGAGAAGCCGCGCACGGCATGCTCGTATTGAGCCCCCGCGCCGTCGCCCGTCTTGAATCCTACGATCCGCCCTGGCCCATGCCGAAGATATTCCGTCTGAAAAAGGGCAATACCATCAACAAGGCCATCTTCGACGGCGAGGTCATTAATACAACATCCATGATCTGTGTAGAAGATTATTTAGACGCCCTCCGGTGGGCAGGTGGAATCGGCCTCAGCGGCCTTATCGCCCGAAGCAAGGCGAATCTGAAAGTGCTCGAAGACTGGGTTGACAAAACGGACTGGATCGAGTTTCTTGCCGAATCGGCAGAGATCCGCTCCAACACATCCGTCTGCCTGAATGTGACGGCGGATAAGTTCAAGGCCCTGTCAAAAGAGGATCAGTCAAAATTTCTCAAGGGCATCGCGAGCGAATTGAGCAAGAAAAACGCGGCCCATGATATCGGCTCTTACAAAGACGCTCCTCCGGGATTCCGTTTCTGGTGCGGCCCGACCATCGAACCGACGGATGTTAAAACCGCCATCGCTGAACTGGAAAAAGTTTATCAGGAAAAGACGGCTACCCTTTAAGGACATACCACTATTTAAAAACAGTTTATATCAGGAGGAGAGGTCCCATGAAAAAAGTTTTGGTCAGTGATAGCCTATCGGAAGAAGGTATTGAAATATTTAAGAATACGCCGGGCATTGAGGTTGACGTCAAGACGAATCTTACACCCGATGAACTTAAGGCGATCATTAAAGATTATGACGGCCTTGCCGTCAGGAGTTCCACGAAAGCAAACAAAGAGGTCATCGGCCTTGCCGAAAAGCTCAGCGTCATCGGCCGCGCCGGTGTGGGTTTCGACAATATCGATGTCGATGCAGCCAGCAAAAAAGGCATCGTCGTGATGAATACGCCGGGCGGCAATACGGTCACGACGGGCGAACACGCCATTGCCATGATGATCGCCCTGGCCCGAAAAATCCCCCAGGCGACGGCCTCCATGAAGGCGGGAAAGTGGGAAAAAAACAAATTCATGGGAACGGAGTTTTTCAATAAAACCCTGGGCATCATCGGCATCGGACGCGTGGGTTCCATCGTCGCCGACCGCTGTCAGGGTTTGAAAATGAACGTCATCGCTTACGACCCCTTCATCGCACCGGAAGCGGCGGCAAAGATCGGCATTACCCTGGTCAGTCTGGACGACCTTTTCAAAACGGCCGATTTTATCTCCATTCATACGCCCATGACCAAAGAAACAAAAGGCATCGTGAACAAGGCCGCCTTCGCCAAAATGAAGAAAGGGGCCTTGCTCATCAACTGCGCACGGGGCGGCATTGTGAATGAAAAAGACCTGTACGAGGCCCTTATCGAAGGGAAAATCGCCGGCGCCGCCCTTGATGTTTTTGAAGAAGAACCGACGAAAAACACGGAATTGCTCGCGTTGGAGCAGGTCATTGCCACGCCCCATCTGGGCGCTTCAACAGACGAAGCCCAGACCAACGTCGCCATCGCCATCGCCGAACAAATGGCGGATTATCTGACCAAAGGGGAGATCAGAAACGCTGTGAATTTCCCATCCGTCAGCGCTGAGCTGCTCAATGTGCTGCAGCCCTATCTGGTTCTGGCGGAAAAACTCGGCAAATTCGAGGCGCAACTGGTTGCGGGCGGCATTGAAGAAGTAACGGTCGAATACAGCGGCGAAATCATCGAGTACAATGTAGCCCCCATCACCATTGCCCTTCTGAAGGGATTATTGACTCCCATCCTGAACGAAAACGTCAATTACATCAACGCCACCGTTATCGCCAAAGAACGGGGCATCAAGGTGATCGAAGCGAAAAGCAGCGCCGTGAAAGATTACACCAGCATGATCTCTCTCACCATCAAGACATCAAAAGAAACGAGTTTTGCCGCCGGGGCTATCTTCGGCAAGCAGGAACCGCGCATTGTCAAAATTGATAAATTTATGGTGGAAGTCAATCCTCAAGGTCCCATGCTCGTGGTTTATAATTATGACAGACCGGGCGTCATCGGCAACATTGGAACGACGCTCGGTGAAAACAGCATCAATATCGCCAGAATGCACTTGAGTCTGGATGAAGAAGTGAAACAGGCCCTCGTCGTACTCAGCACCGACAGCATGGTTTCCGAAGAAGTGATGGAAAAGCTGCGAAGCCTGCCGCATTTCATATCGGTGAAGAGCCTGCACATGTAATATCGGGGAGAAATTAAATGGCTAACGTAGTGGTAGTTGGGACACAGTGGGGCGATGAAGGCAAGGGAAAGGTCGTCGATCTTTACGCTCAAAACGCCGACGTCATCGCCCGTTTTCAGGGCGGCAACAATGCCGGGCACACCCTCGTCGTCAAGGGCGAAAAAACGGTCCTCCATCTGGTTCCATCCGGTATTTTGCATGACCATAAGATATGCATTATCGGAAACGGCGTCGTCGTTGATCCGGCGGTTTTGCTTCAGGAAATTGACGATTTGCAGGGCCGCAATCTCTTTCCGTCGAATTCGGAACTCTTCGTCAGCGAAAACGCCCACATCATCATGCCTTACCATCAGAAAATCGATGCGGCAAGGGAGGCTTCCGTCACAGGGAAAAAGATCGGAACGACGGGCAGAGGGATCGGACCGGCCTATGAGGATAAAGCGGCCAGAATCGGCATCCGGTTATCCGACCTCTTCGATAAGGACTTGCTTCGTGAAAAACTCAAGAGAAACTGCGAGGAAAAAAATTTCTACCTCACCCAGTTCTTTAAACAAGAGCCGGTAAGTTGTGACGCCATTTATGATCAATACCTGGCTTACGCCGACCGACTCAGACCCTATGCGGCAAATACATCCCTTATTATCAGCCGGGAAATGAACAAAGGCAAAAAAATCCTTTTTGAAGGCGCACAGGGCTCACTGCTCGATATCGATCACGGCACCTATCCCTACGTCACCTCATCCAACACGGTCTCCGGAAATGCCTGCTCCGGAACCGGCGTGGGGCCATCGTCCATCAATGCTGTCGTCGGTCTCTGCAAGGCTTACACGACGCGCGTCGGCGAAGGGCCTTTCATTACGGAACTGTCCGACGCCGTGGGAGAACACCTCCAGCAGGTGGGGCAGGAATTCGGCGCCACCACCGGCAGGAAGAGACGCTGCGGCTGGCTGGACATCGTGATCGTCCGGCAGTCCGTCCGTGTATCCGGCATCACGGGCATCGCCCTGACGAAACTGGATGTCCTGACGGGCCTCGATAAACTGAAGATCTGCACCGGCTACAAGACACCGAAAGGGGATGTGTATACGGAATCCATACCGGCCAGTTTGAATGTCCTTGCCGATTGCCGGCCCGTTTATGAAGAGGTTGACGGCTGGACGGAAGATATCGGCAAAGCCCGGTCTATGAGCGAGCTTCCCAAAAATACGCGGCGCTATCTGGAACGCATTGAGGCGCTTACCGATACGAAACTTCAGTTGGTATCCGTCGGCGCAGGCAGGGAAGAAACGATCATCCTGAAAAATCCTTTTTCAGATATATAGTTTTCCCCTTGACATTTGAACGGGTATGCTGTTAAGAGGGCAAGCCGCGAAAGCAGGAACGGTTCGTGGGTCGTTAGCTCAGTTCGGTAGAGCAGCGGACTTTTAATCCGTTGGTCGCGGGTTCAAATCCCGCACGACCCACCAGACAAATCAACAAATGAAAAGGTTACAGTCTTACGATTGTAGCCTTTTTTCATGTAATGATGCGGCTGTAACTTAAATTCGGCAACTGCCGTCTGTGAATCAACGAACTTCACTAAAACACCGTTTGTGTCATGTTTTTAATGAGGCATTTCGAGAATTTCAGACCGTATTGACACTCCCCGCGTCAGGACTTATACTATTATAAAATAATCAAGAACAATAAAGGGACAGGCATGCCGGATCATCCAACAAACGGAATAAAAACCGATGAGTTCACCCGTGCCGACACGGACATCGATCTTACGGAGCCGAAGATGTACAAGGTGATCCTGCATAACGACCATTACACGACAATGGATTTCGTTGTCGAAGTCCTCGTCTCCCTGTTCCGTAAACCGGCTGCTGAAGCGACAAAGATCATGCTCGATGTGCATAAGAAAGGCAAAGGCATTTGCGGCGTCTATACTTACGATATCGCCGCCACCCGTGTCGCCCAGGTCCATCATTTGGCGGCGAAAAGGGAATTCCCTTTGAAATGTTCGCTGGAAGAAGCTTGAATATAAAAGGAAAATACCATGAAGATCAGTGAAACACTCAATCAGATTATTATGGCGGCCTATTCGGAAGCCACCACGCAAAATCATGAATTCATCACACCGGAACATCTGCTTTACGCCTCCCTCTTTTTTGAGGAAGGCGCAAAAACCATCAACAGCTGCGGCGGAAATGCGTCGCAGATAAAGAAGCTTTTGGAAAAACACCTCAAAGACATTCATCCTGCCAAAGAAGGCACCATGACCGTCCAATCCCTCGGTTTTCAAAGCGTCCTTGAACGGGCGGTCTGGCATACGACATCGGCCCAGAAAGAAATGCTCGAATTCGGCGATGTCCTTGTTTCCATGATGGATGAAAAGGAGTCGTTCGCCGCCTATTATTTGAGCAAAAGCGGCATCACGAGATACGCCCTGCTCAACTACATCTCCCACGGCGTTTCTGTCTTTCCGGAAGAGAACAGCGCCGCCGAAAGCGCCGATCCCGGCGCCGGGAACGAAACAGGTTCCGGGGCTTTAACCAAAGAGCAGGAAAAGAGCAGGATTCTGCAATCTTTTACAACCGAATTAACGGCAAAGGCCCTGGCCGGCGAAATGGACCCCCTGATCGGCAGAGAAGATGTTCTGGCCCGGACTATTCAGGTCTTGAGCCGCCGCTTTAAAAACAATCCCGTCCATGTCGGCGAGCCCGGCGTCGGCAAAACGGCCATCACCGAGGGACTTGCCCAACTCATCGCTTCCGGCAATGTGCCGAAAAAACTCATAGGCACAAAAATTTATTCTCTCGATATGGGATCGATTCTTGCCGGAACCAAATACCGGGGCGACTTTGAAGAACGCATGAAGCGCATTATCGCCGAATTGCAGCAAAAGGAAAAAGTCATTCTGTTTATCGACGAAATTCACACCGTCGTCGGCGCCGGGGCCGTCTCCGGCGGGTCCATGGACGCAGCCAATATCCTGAAGCCTGCCCTGGCGTCGGGCAAACTGCGCTGTATCGGCTCAACCACGTATGATGAATATCGAAAATACTTTGAAAAGGACGGCGCCCTGTCCCGGCGGTTCCAGAAAATCGAAGTCCCCGAACCGACGGTTGAAGAAACTTTTCTGATCTTAAAAGGCTTGCGCGACAAATACGAAGCCTATCATCAGGTGTCTTATTCCGACGACACGCTTCACGCCGCGGCGGAGCTATCGGATAAATTTATCAATGACCGCCGCTTGCCGGACAAGGCCATCGATGTAATCGACGAAGCCGGAGCTTATATAAATATCGAAAACACCGAAGAAAAGGCTGGCAAACCTGTCGGATTGTCCGATATCGAAGCCGTTGTGGCAAGGATCGCCAAGATTCCGGAGAAAAGCGTCTCTTCAACGGAGTTGGACAGGTTAAAGGATCTGGATGCCGACTTGAAGACCCATGTATTTGGACAGGAAGAGGCCGTGGGTATGGTCGTCGAGGCGGTTAAGCGCTCGCGGGCCGGTTTCCGTGAACCCGATAAACCCGTCGCATCCCTGTTGTTCGTCGGTCCCACCGGCGTCGGCAAAACGGAACTGGCCAGGCAGCTTGCGGCCACGCTGGGCATACCGCTTCTCCGTTACGACATGAGCGAATATCAGGAAAAGCATACGGTTGCGAAATTTGTCGGCGCCCCTCCCGGCTACGTCGGCTATGAAGAAGGGGGGCTTTTGACCGAAGCGATCCGCAAAACGCCCCACGCCGTTTTGCTCCTCGACGAAATCGAAAAGGCCCATGCGGATATTTTTAATACCCTACTGCAGATTATGGACTATGCAACGCTCACGGACAACAACGGCAAACGGGCCGACTTCCGCAATGTTATTGTCCTCATGACATCCAATGCGGGAACCCGGCAGATCGGCAGGCAGTCCATCGGTTTTGAAGGGAAGCCCATTGACCGTGACGCCGTCTTCCCCGCCCTGGAAAGGATTTTTGCTCCGGAATTCAGAAACCGCCTCGATGCCGTCGTCAATTTTAACGGCCTGACGGATGATGTGGTTCTGATGATCGTCAAGAAGGCGATCAACGAATTCCGGTCGCAGCTGGCGGCGAAAAATGTAACCCTCGACGTCACGGATCGATGCTACGCATGGTTGTGCAAAAGAGGTTATTCCCCGGAGTTCGGCGCCCGTGAAATTGCCAGACTGATTCAGGATAAGATCAAGCACTTTTTTGTGGACGAGGTCCTATTCGGAGAGCTCAAAAACGGCGGCGGCGCCGTAGCCGATATTGAAAACGACGACGTGACGGTGAAAAGGACCCATGCTGATTTACCGACTCCCTGACGACGATCACATTTTTCCGCCCGTCGAACTTGCTTCAAGAACCGGAATCCTTGCGGTGGGAGGCGATCTTTCGCCGCAAAGAATCCTTGCGGCTTATCGAAACGGCATATTCCCGTGGTATTCCGCAGACGAACCGATCATCTGGTGGTCGCCGGATCCCCGGTTCGTCCTTTTTCCGGATGAACTCAATATCGCCAAAACGATGAAACCCGTCTTGAAAAGAAATGTTTTCCATATCACCTGCGACCGGAACTTTGCCGACGTCATCGCATCCTGCCAGAAGCCCCGCCGCAAGGAAAGGGAAACATGGATAACGGAAGATATGCGGGAAGCGTACATAAAATTGCATGACATGGGATATGCCCACTCCGTGGAGGCCTGGCATGAAGATAAACTCGCCGGCGGCCTTTACGGCGTTTCTCTCGGCAGATGCTTCTTCGGCGAATCCATGTTTGCAGCAGTGAGCAACGCATCGAAGACGGCCTTCATCACCCTGGTCAATCGTTTAAAGGAACTGAATTTTGATTTGATCGACTGCCAAGTCTATACGGCGCACCTCAAAAGCCTCGGCGCCCGGCATATACCCCGACATCGTTTTTCGGCGCTGCTTGAAGAGTCCCTGCGACACGAAACCATCTGCGGCAACTGGGGAGACCTGTTCAAACGTCATCCCTGACAGGTTTCCCCGGCATGATGGCTGCGCAACACACCTGATTGCATCAACGGATTTCCATAACGTATCTTCTCTGTCGCCCGCCAGATGCATGACATCATCCGGGCCATTTTGTTATTGACACAAAATGACGCTTCTCCTAATATTCATTAAACGGTAAAGAAAGTGATGTTATTCCAATAAGTATCCGTGAATTTGTTTGTCCGCTTCACTGATTGTGCGAAAGGAGATACATGCTATGTATTTTAAAAAGGAAACCCGATTTTGGTCGGTATTTACGGCAGCGGTATTCGGTATACTGGCATGCTGCATCTCTGTGGAAGGTAAAACCGGTGATTTGGCGCTGTCGAGGGCTCTTTCTCAAGTAAAAATTTTCCCGGGACTGACCGATGCGGACAGGAACATGCTGAAGCCGGCGGCCTCGCTGCGCCGCATGAAATCCGGAGAGTATCTGACGAAGCAGGGCGACGTTATCGATAAAATGTTTATCGTACTCGACGGCAGCGCCGATGTTTTGACGGACGGTAAACCCGTTACAACCCTCTCGGGACAGTTCCTGATCGGTGAAACGGAATTTCTGAGGAATCGCCCGCTGTTCGTCGATGTCATTATTCTCCGGGAAACCGACATCATCGAGCTCAACAATGCGACACTCGCCAAAATCATGGATAAACGGCCGCGTCTCGGATTCATCCTTATGCGCGAAATCGCCGGAATCGAGGCCCAGCGCCTCCACGACACCACCACCGCCGGAAGCCCGCAAGCCGCAGACCGGGAAAAGGCGGCCATCGACAAGGTAAGATTGGGTTTTAACGCCGCATACAATGAAAGCAGTGCTTCAGGGATAGCAGGTCTCCTGATGTACGACGCCGTCTGGATGCCGCCGGGAGAACCGTCCGTCGTCGGCCGAAACAGCATAAAGGCGCGTTACGAAAAATTCTTCTCCCATGTCAGTTCAACCTTTGAACTTAAGACCGGCAACATACAACTGCTCGGCAACTGGGCCTTTCTGAGCGGCGACTGGAGCCGGGTTGACAAACCCTCAGGGGGCGGGCAAAATAGAAACATCTCCGGTCATTATCTCATGATTCTCAGAAAGCAGCCCGACGGCGCCTGGAGGATCGTTCGAGACATATGGAATCAATAATCAATCCCTGCCGTTATTTTCTCAAACCGGCAAATAAGGATGCATTTGTTTATCTTTGAGGCTAACCGTCATGAAATCCGCCTTCATCAGAATCATTCTGATTGCTTATCTGCTTGCCGCATATATTTGCGGCTCTGCATCCGCCGAAACAAAAACCGCCGGGGATGCCGATGCCGTTGCCGCATACAGCAAGGCCATCAAGGAGCATCCGGATGATGCGGCGTCTTATATAAAACGTGGAATCGTCTACGGCAAACAGGGGAACTATAATCTCGCCATTGCAGATTTTAATAAAGCCGTCGAACTTAATCCGCAATCTCCAGATGCCTATTTTTACCGGGGCGCCGCTTATTATATCCTTGTCAATTTTAAACAGGCCATTGCCGATTACAGCAAGGCTATAGAACTGAACCCTGATGACGCAAGGATTTATGCCGTCCGCGGCAGCGCCTATAACGAATTGGGAAACGACAAACAGGCGCTCGAAGATATGAAAGCTGCAGCAAGACTCGGCCTTAAAGAGGCGCAGCGTATTTTGATCGCTGAAGGCGTTGACTGGAACGAAGGCGTTCCGAAAACAACGCGCTCTGAAGGATCGACGGCAAAACGTGCAGAAAAACCCGGACCTGCCGTTCTAAAGCCCCCCGAAAAAGCCGAATCCGCCGTGGGCCGCGACAAATCCATCCCCGAACCGGATAAAAAGGCCGAGCCTGAAATTGCCGCAGATCCACGTTATAAAGCCGTCAGTTCGATTGTCATGCCGAACGGAGACGTCATTGAGGGGCAGATTTTACGTATGGATGACGACGCCGTAACGATTCGCACAAAAGACGGTCACATTTCGCGCATTCCGTTGAAATAGATTTGGAGAGTTGATTTATTTTGAGACGTCCTCCGTTACCGGAGTTTTGAATTTCCGTATTTTCCTGTCATTGCGGGGTGCGGAGCGCCGCGGCAATCTCTTATATTATCGGATGCTTATGAAACTGCTTCGCTTCGCCCGCCATGACAAAAGGGGCGTTTCTCAAAGGTCTCGTCATGGGAGAATCAACGGCCGTCTTTTATAGGCGGCTGATTCTCCCATTCAACATTTGACTCAATCTTTTTACTGCGTAACCAGAGAACTCGGACCAAATACGCTGTTGAAGCTGTTGACGCCGAAGATCGCGGCATCGGATGCGGGATCGAGACCCGTCAGGCGTATCGTTGCGGCCTGACCGCTCAATGTGCCGATGACATCGAGAATGCCGTCCGTCCCGCTTGCATTGGTCAAACCTATGGCGGTTCCGCTGTCAAAAACCAGCCTGTCGCCGGCGGCAAAGCCTCCTATGTTGTATGTAAAAGTGCTGGTTGGGTGGACGTTAAACACAAATATCCCTGCTGATGCATTATAGGGCTGCGTATTGGCCGCCGAGACTTGGACCGCAAGAGGCGAACCAATGTCTCCGCTTGCCCAGACCAAAGAACCGGGACCGAAAGTGATATTAAAGCTTGCGATGCTGCTGACCGCGCTGTCCGATGCGGCGGCAATGCCGGTCAGATGAATCGTCGCGACCTGTCCGTTCAACGTCCCGACAATATCGATAATGCCGTCCGTCCCGTTGGTATTGATCAGATTTACCGCAGCACCGTCATCAAAGATGATCCTGTCGCCGGCGGCAAAGTTGGACACATTATACGTAAACGTGCTGATCGGATGAACGGCAAACACGACCTTGGCATTTGACGCATTATATGGATTATTCTGCGCAGCATTGGCTGCCTGCACATCAACATTCACAACAGGTTCTTCCGCGGCAGGGGGCGCTCCCGAACCGCCGTCGTCACCGCCACCGCTGCAACCGCCTAGCAATATCACACACGCCAACAATCCTGATACACTCAGGAGCTTTAGAATCCGTATCATGCTGAACCCCCTCTTCTTTAAAGGTTTTGTTTAACTGCCGAAGCGATAACACCGGCCATAAACTTTTGTCAATTACCAGTCATCATGGCTAATTCAGGCTTTGTCCCTCTCCTGACTCTCGTGGTTTGTCTTCTTGGTGGAGGCGGCGGGAGTCGAACCCGCGTCCGAAAATCTTCCACTGCAGTTTCTACGTACGTATCCTCCGATTTGAATTCGCAGCGGAAAACTCCCGGAGGCGGGATTGATCCGTCGCTAGCCTGTAAGAATTCGCCTTTCCCCCGCCAGGCAGGAGAGATCAGCTATTCTGTCTAAATGACGCCCTCATCTGACCCGGCAGAAAAAACCAGGAGGACGTTAGCCGTCTTAAGCGGCTAAAGCGTAATCGTATTTGTCTGCGATTATATGTTTCCCGCCTTTTTAACGAGGCCGGCAGGAACCTCGGTACGCTGCTACAGCTTCAATTATCCCCGTCGAAACCGTGACGCCCCCATATTTTGGAGAATGATAAAAGATCGCCGCATTGGGTCGTAATATAGGCCGCCGGATGTTTTAAGTCAAGGAAGAAAGAAGAAAGATATGGAGAAAAAGCAGGAAAACGGGGCTTAAAAAAAACCGGGAACTTTTTTGCGGCCTCCTTTGTCTAATAGTCTGAAATCGAAAAAAAAGGCCGAACATTTTGATAATACGAAATATCTTACAGAGGAGGTTATGTATGAAAAAGGTTAAATGTTGGTTAACTGTCGTTTTGGCATTCGTATCCGTTAGTTGCTGCGCGCAGGCTTTCAGTCAGCAGCAGATATCCGAGGACCGGACTTTATCCCCCTATTTCTTTGTCAACAGCGACAATCCGGCGGCGGATCGGCTGCCCTTGAAATCCACTCACGCTTCCGTCAATATTTCCGGCGTCATCGCGGACGTGATTGTCACACAGGTCTATAAAAATGCAGGGGAAAAGCCGATGGAAGCCATTTATGTTTTCCCGGCATCCACCCGCGCCGCCGTTTACGGCATGAAAATGACGATCGGCAAGAGGGTAATTGAGGCGAAAATCAAAAAGCGTGATGAGGCGCGGCGCGATTATGAGCAGGCCCGGGATGCGGGGAAGAACGCTTCCCTACTGGAGCAGCAGCGCCCCAATGTCTTTCAGATGAATGTCGCCAACATCATGCCGGGCGATGAAATCAAGGTTGAACTCAAATATACGGAACTGCTTGTTCCCACAGATCGGGTCTATGAATTTGTTTACCCCACCGTCGTAGGACCACGCTATTCCAATCAAAAGGCGTCAAACGCTTCGCCTTCCGGGCATTGGGTGGAAAATCCTTATCTGCGCCAGGGTGAATTATCCACGACCACCTTCAATATTTCCGTGGCCATTAACGCCGGAATGCCCATTAAAGATTTAACCTGTTCATCACATAAAGTGAAGACGGTCTATGAGAACGCATCACAGGCAAAGGTGTCTTTGGATAAAACCGAATCCCGCAGCGGCAATCGCGATTACAGTCTGCGCTACCGTCTCGACGGCCATAAAATTCAGACCGGTCTGTTGCTTTTGCGGGGTGAAAAGGAAAACTTCTTTGCCCTCATGATGCAGCCGCCGAGAAGAGTCGTAAGCGGCCATATTCCGGGGCGTGAGTATATCTTTATTGTGGATGTTTCCGGTTCGATGCATGGCTTTCCTCTGGAAATTTCCAAAAAGCTCCTGACCAATCTGATCGGCAATCTCCGTAAGACGGACAAATTCAATGTTCTGCTTTTTTCCGGCGCCTCTTCTTTGATGGCGGAGGAATCACTGCCTGCAACCAGGGAAAACATTCAGAGGGCCATCAATACCATTGAACGCCAGCAGGGCGGCGGCGGCACGGAACTGCTGCCTGCGCTCAAGCGCGCCCTATCGCTTAAGAAGGACGATGATTTTTCCCGGACCGTTGTCATTGTCACCGACGGCTATGTCAGCGTCGAGGAAGAAGCATTTGACCTGATCCGTAATAACTTAAACAAAGCCAATATGTTTGCCTTCGGCATCGGCTCCAGCGTCAACCGCCACCTTATCGAAGGCATGGCGCACGTCGGCATGGGCGAGCCCTTTATCATCACAAAACCGGATACGGCGCAGGCCGAGGCGGAACGTTTCCGCAAAATGATCCAGTCGCCGGTCTTAACGCAGGCGAAGGTCCGTTTCAACGGGTTTGATGTCTATGATGTAGAGCCGGTGGCAATTCCTGATGTATTGGCCGAACGTCCGGTCCTCGTTTTCGGCAAATGGCGCGGCAATCCCAAAGGAACGATTACGTTGTGCGGCATTTCCGGCGAGGGTAAGTATTCAGAAGCGATTAAGGTGGAAAATTATCGGGCATCCCCAGACAATACGGCACTGAAATATCTCTGGGCGCGCCATCGCATCATGTTATTATCCGATTACAACAACCTCCGCAACGACAGCAAGCGGGTAAAGGAAATTACCGAACTGGGCCTCGGCTATAATCTTCTGACCGCATACACATCCTTTGTGGCCGTGGATAATGAAGTGCGCAACGTGAACGGGAAATGGACAACCGTCAAGAAGCCCCTGCCGCTGCCCGAAGGTGTTTCGGATTATGCGGTCGGCGGCCGCGGAAACTACGCTGCGGCTCCGGCCGTACAAAAAAGCATGATCGGCAGCATGAGGGTAAAAACGGAAAATTGTCTTTCTGAGGCAGATGCCGTGCAAGAAGTTAAGTCTTCTTCTCACGAGAAAAAGGATAAAACAAGAAAGGTGAGTATTATCAGCGCTACGGTTGAAAAAGGCTTAACGAAGGAAGACATTATCAAAGTAGCGGAAGTTGAGATCAGTAATATAGAAAAGTGCTTGTCGGGTTTAAATTATCAAGGAATAATAAAAATCACTCTGACCATCAACCCGGACGGTACGGTCAAAAATGTGGAGATCATATCCGGCAAGATCAGGGATGCAAAATACCATACGTGCTTGATGGATCAGGTTAGAAAGTGGCGCTTCCCGGCAACGGTCGGCGGAAATGAGGCTGCGGCAACCGTATCGATGACGATATCGTAGCCGTTCTATCGGGGTTTGTCCTTAGTTTCACAAATATCCCATGTTGGATATTTGTGAAACTAAGGGGCGTGGACGGTTTTGGCAAAGCCGTATCCGTTTCGGGTTGACTTCTTGACTTCATACATGGCGTCGTCTGCCAGTTTGATCAGGCCCTCGACGTCGCCGCCGTTTTGGGGGAAAAGAGAAATGCCGAGGCTGGCAGTCACAACGGTTTGCCGGCTGTCGATGACAATCGGCTGGGACACAAGACGGATGATATTCTCCGCTATCTGCACAGCATTCTCAGCATCATGAAGTCCGGTTGCAACAACAAGAAATTCATCTCCTCCGACGCGAGCGGCCGTATCGGTTTCACGAATGCAGGAAAGCAATCGCTTGGCTACCTCTTTCAGCACATCGTCCCCGGCATCATGGCCGAAAGTATCATTGACCGCTTTGAACTCATCCAGATCGAGAAACATCACGGCCGTCATGTTTCGCTGCCGGCGAGCCATGCTGAGGGACATGGACAGCCGGTCTCTGGCCAGTCTCAGACTCGGCAGATCGGTCAATCCGTCATGGGTGGCCATATGCTGTATCTGCTCTTCAGCCAGCTTCCGCCGGGTAATGTCCTGATGCGTGCCGGACATGATAAGCGGTGTCCCGTCATCCGTCCATGACACAACTTTGCCGTTATCGAGCACCCAGACCCAATCCCCGCTTTTATGGCGAATGCGCGCTTCCAATTCGTAGTACAATAATTTCTTCTTGAAATGCTGATCAAGCAAATCAATCATGATATTGAGGTCATCCGGATGAATGAACCTGACCCAGGTATCGATTGAGACCGGAGCAAGCTCATCCATTGTATATCCGATGATCTCCGCCCAACGGTTATTGCATATCATTTCTCCTGTCTGAACATTCCACTCCCATGTACCGACGTTGGTGCCCTCGAGTATGTAGGCAAGCCTCTGCCTCTCCTCCGCCAATGCGTCCTCCGCCCGCCTGCGCGTCGTGATATCGCGGACAACGAAAACAGCGCCGGTGGTTTTTCCGTCGCGCATGATGGGAGATCCGCCGACTTCGCCGATCTTGACGTGTCCGTCCCGGTCGATAAACTCATGAATCGCCATTGCAATGGTTTCACCCTTTAACAACAGGTTGATTTTGGTTATCGCCTGTTTTAATGATTCCGGCGTAAAGATATGGCCTAAATCAGAAAGAATTTTATCGATAAAATCCTGTGATTTGTACCCCAGCATCCTCTCCACGCTCGGGGTTATGCTTAAAATCCTGAGATCCGTGCCGATCATGCAGATAATATCCGTTACATGATCAAAACTGAGGCGATATTTTTCCTCCAATGCCCTGAGTTCCTGATTTGCCGCCTCCAGGTCCAGCATTTTCTGTTCAAGCTTGCCGAACAGAACTTCATTGTGACGTCTGAAAAACTCCATCTCTTCCCCCAGGGGTTTCGAGACAGCGGGGGCGACCGTTTTCTTCTCTCCCAGGACATCCATCAGGATTTCTACCAGCGTATGCGGTTCCAAAGGCTTGCGAATAAATCTGTCCACGCCGATATCCAGCGCAAACTGTTCATGCTGCGGTTCCGTATAGGTGGCTGTGTAAAAGACAAACGGGATATGCTTCAACGTCTCGTCAGATTTGCATTGACGGCATAAGGCATAGCCGTCCATGACCGGCATGAGGATGTCGGACAAGATCAGGTCGGGCAGTTCAGCCCGCGCAATCTCCAGGGCGTCCTTGCCGTTTTCAGCCGTCAGGACATCCCAGCCTTCAGCTTCAAAGATGGCTTTCAGCAGCTTCAGATTGATGATCTCATCTTCGACAGCGAGGACTTTTATTTTCATTGGACCCTTCTCACAAAAAAAGCAGACGTCTTAATGGAATAATCCCTGATGATCTTTGAACTTTCCCGAACAGACGATGTACATCCGGCCGTCGCTTCCCCTTGCCGTCATGAAGTAGGTCGTCTTGTAGTAAAGGCCGCTTTCGCTGGGGTTGGTATAGATGTAATCCTCCCACCCGCTCCCGTTTTGCAGCGCTTTGGCGACAATTTCATCCCGGAAAGCTTTGCCGTTCACATCCGTCTTGCCCTTGAAGTTTCTGCCTACCATTTTGATATTATCGGCGTGAGCGATCATCGTTACATCCGTATCGTACATAAAAACGTAAAATGCGGGATTATCCCTGTCCCTGTAGGGATGCTCTCCGGCGTTGATCCTGCTGATCGTCCCGGAAGCGTCCCCGGCCAAATCCCTGGCGACGCGTTGAACCATTTGCATCGCCTGTTCATCGGTGATCCGGTCTTTGATGTAGCGCGGCTTGAGGTAGTAATCGAAGATTCTTTCATAAACACTGAAACCGTCCATCGCCTTTTCGTTTTTGAGATCGTTCAACGCGTTCTGCATCTTTTTGACCGCTTCTTCCGGCGTCTTCCGATTAACGGCAAAGTAGAGCTCGCCTTCATCGAGACGATATAGACCCGCAAAATTTCCCGGATCGGCCGCCATGTGCTTGATCAGCCAGAGTCCTGCCGTTTCTTCATAGGCCCAGGCGTCGGCGGTTCCTGCCTCAAGCATGCGGATGACGTCTTCAGCTTTTTCCTTGACGATAATAGCCCTGCTTTTGATCCCTCCCCGCATCAGGAGCTGTTCACCGATGTCATCCCGCAGTGCGGCGATTTTTAACTTCTTTAAATCATCGAACGCATGTATTTTTAACGATCGGTCCTTCCGGGCGATGATGACGATTTTCGTTGGAGCAATGGGGCCGACCCACTGGAAGAGCTTTTCCCGCTCCGGCGTTCTGGTCGTAGAAAATACAATCGTATTTTTCTCCTTCAGGGCCCTTCGGTAACCTTCCGTCCAACTCGTCAGGCAAATTTGGTTCCGGTTGAAATCGACATTTGCCTTTTTCAATATCTCTTCGAGCAGATCGACGGCTATCCCCTGCAGCCGCCCTTTTTCTTCAAAGTTAAAGGGCGGATACTGCTCCGTCATGAATACGAGATCAGTCGCAATAAGAGGTTGTGCTGCAACATCGGCAGGCCGACAAAATCCTGTCATGAAAAAGAACGTCAGAAGGCACGCTAATGCCATGTGGACACGTTTATGAATCGTCTTTTCATTGAAATAAATCAATCTGCTATTTACCCTCAGTTTTTTTTGCTTCGCCTCCCAGCTTGGGAAGTTTTCCGACCAGGTCTTCCAGCTTCATGCCGGTGAGCGCCTCAACGACAGGCGGCAACTGGGCAATGACGTTGGTTACGTCCTGCGTTATTTTCGAGGCGCCGGCGGAATCGCCTCCCTGACTGATGACGATGATCTTTTCCGTCTTGGCCAGCGGCTCCGCGATGGCGCGGGCCAGTTCCGGCAATTTTTCAATGATCAACTGGGTGACCGCCGCCTGGTTATAAGCCTTCCAGGATTCGGCCTTTTTGGCCATGGCTTCCGCTTCGGAAAGACCGGTCGCCTGGATGACATTGGCCTGCGCCAGACCTTTGGCGCGCGTCGCTTCCGCCTCCCCGATGCCGATATTCTTCAAGGCGTTGGCCCGGCCTTCCGCTTCAGTCATGGTTTTATACTTCTCGGCGTTGGCCAGCGTTTCGATTCTGTATTTCTCCGCATCGGCGGGCTTGGATATCGTTGCTTCCAATTCCTTCTGCCGGCGCGTGATTTCTCTTTCCTGGACGGTTATCATTCGCTCCTTCTCGATAACGGTCACCTGGATTTCTTCGGCCTTGACGGCTTGATTCGTTTTGTATCTCTGAAGATCATAGGCCAGATCAGCTTCGGCCTTTCGCTGATTGATATTCATCTGATAAGACGCCTTACTGACCTCGAAGTTCTGATTTGCCTCCGCGATCTTTGTGTCTGCCAGAAATTTCGCCTCCTGACCGGCCTGACTGGCCTGAGAACTGCGGATCATCGAATCGCGATCCGCTTCCGCCTGGGCAATAATGGCATCCCGCTTAACCTGCGCAACGCGCGGTTTTCCCAAGGCATCCAGATAGCCGTGGTCATCTTTAATGTCGCGAACCGTAAAGGAATCTATTGCCAGCCCCATATTGGCCAGGTCTCCCGCCGACACTTCCTGCACTTTCTGGGCAAATACATCCCGGTTTTTGTAGATATCCTCAACACTCAAGGTGCCGACAATCGCCCGCAAATGACCCTCAACGGTTTGCAGGGCGATGCTTTTTATCTGTTCCTCTGTTTTTCCGAGAAACCGCTCGGCGGCTGTGCGGATGGAGCGATCTTCGCCTTTGATCTTGACCTGGGCTACGCCATCGACATTTATCGAAACACCGGTTATGGTATAAACCTCTTTCAACCGCACATCCAGTGTCAACAATTCCAGGGAAAGTAACTCAGCCTTTTCAAATATGGGCCAGACAAATGTACCGCCGCCCTTCAACAATCTGAAACCGACGTCCTGTCCTTCCGTCGTCCTATGCCTCAGACCGGAAACAATAAGGACCTGATTGGGGCCGACCTTGGTGTAACGATCGCCGTACAGCCGGAGCAACAGGATCAGTACGATGACTACCGCAATCGTTCCCAGCGCAACCCATCCATAACTTCCAAAAATACCGATGTATTCAGCCATTGTGAACCTACTCCTTTCCGCTTTTAAATATGTACGTAAGATTATTCCGACGCTTTAACGATAAACATATTGCCGACAATTTTATCAACCGTAACGATGGTGTGCGATCTTATATCCGTCTGCAGAGCTGATCGCGCCGGGGCTGTGTATCTCGCACCCTTGGATATATAGGCAATTTCTCCGACGCCGTCTGCCGGGATGGGGGTGATGACTTCTGCTTCCTTGCCGATGATCGATGCAACATTGGATTCGCTGCTGCCCTGCGTTTTGCTGAACAGCGTAACGAAAATGAAAAAAGTTACGGCGGCAACGGCGAGGCCGACGAGAACGGCAATGGTTAATCCATAATAAATCGGCAATTTAAAGGCTTTCAGGCATATCATGCCTGCTGCCCCGAATGCGGTGAGAAACATGGCGATAACGACAGGGCTGAGGGGCGAGAAATGCATGGTTCCGCTGTCATGTCCAATATCGGCATGCATGGAACCGGAAGCGTCGCCCGGGGCGTCAAAACCGCCGTCGGCATGTATTCCCCCAAAAACGGTTGATATGACGGCGTAGGCCAGACCAAAGACAAAACATATAATGTAGACGATTTCCAATGCGGTCATTTGCAACTACCTCCTTTTGAAAAGACCATTCCGATACTTTTCGATACGATATGACACGATCATTGCGTTAAGAAATCATTTATTCCAGGTATTTTAGAATTTCCTCCCTTGTTTTTGCCATTGCCGGGGGCTTCACCTCCATGGTGATTGTCGATGCATAGCCCCTTTGATTAAGAAGGGCGAATATCTGCGGATAATCCACAATCCCGTCGCCCAGAGGCAGGTGAAGGTCATCTTTCACGGACAGGCCGCCTTTGTTGTCATGAACATGAAGATGGGCGATGCGGTCGAAGCAATGGTCGATAAAGCCGAACGATGTGTTTTTTTCCGTTATGAGCTGGGCATGGCCGATGTCGAGCGTCATTCTGAGATTAGGAACGCGGCTGAAAGCGGGCATAAAATTATGGAAAGGCTCGCTTAAGTTCTCCAGACACAATACAATGCCGAGGCGCCCGGCAGCTTGCACCATGTCCATAATCAACTCGATCTTTTCGACAATAGCATCGTGTGCAATATGCCGTTCGTCGATCCAGAAATGGAACGTCCCTTTCCTGATGCCGAGTGCAGCGGCACACGCGAACAGCTTTTTCATGCGGGGAACAAAACGTTCCCGTAAATTCTCCAAATCGGCAGGATTGCCCTCATTGGGAAAATGGGCAAGATAGGTGATGCCGTATTCGTTTTTCATCCTCAATAATTGATCGAGGTCGTTTTGAGCCTGTTCCGGGACATAAAGCGAAATCTCGGCATACGGATAGCCGAGCCTTCCAACTTCATGAATCTCCTCAATCGTGTGTGCCCTGCCGCCGATAACAACCATATTGAATCCCTTTAAAACATAAGGTCATGGCATCCGGCCTTCCGTCCTGAGCCTTGCCAGGATATTATTGATCGCCGGCATTGCCGCAAGAGCTGCTTTTTCGCCTTCCAGAACGGCCTCGTGACGCTTCGTCAAATCGCTCGCGCCAATATATCCCACTTTCGGTTTGATCACTACATCCGCTTTGCTCAGTTGGGCTTCCGAGATTTTCGAATGCATAATATCGATGGACTGCAGGATGGTGTCGATCGTGCCTTTCGGAACCGCCCCACCGATTCCCGCTGAAATATCAACAGCAATGACGACATCGGCACCCTGCTTTCTTGCAAAATCAACCGCCACGGGACTGACAACGCCGCCGTCCACATAGGTTTTCCCTGATATTTTTGCCGGCTGGAATACGCCCGGAATGGAACAACTTGCGCGGACAGCAATCCCTGCATTTCCTGTGGCGAAACCGACTTCCTCGCCGGACTGAATGTCCGTCGCTATGGCATAAAAAGGAATCTTCAATTTCTCAAGAGGCGTATTCCTGAGCGTCTTGTTGACATAGTTTTGCAATTTCTCACCCTTGACAAATCCATTGTCGGGTATGACGAAATCAAACACATCATCCCGTTCAAGGGCAAAAGACATATTCTGCATCTCGTAGGCATTATATCCATAGGCATAGACTGAACCGACAAAACTGCCCGCCGATGTGCCGACAACCATGTGAATGGGCACCTTTTGCGACTCCAGTACCTTGATCACCCCGATATGGGCAAACCCCTTTGCCGAGCCGGCGCCCAAAACAAGGGCAACCCTTGCCGGTTTTGTCGATACCGCTTGCGGCGGCGGCGCCGTTTTCGGGGCGCAGCCGATGACGCTCATGATCACAAAGCAACTGAAAATCATGACGCAGATCCCGATTATCCGTTTATTCCTTTTTATCTTATTCATATGATTACCCATCAAACAGCTTCTTTCTTTTTAAATTTTAAAACCTGTATCCTGATCCCCTGCCTCCAGATATATCTCAGCGGCATCGCTTCGGACAACATGTATTTTCTGTTTTCGGCGACATAAGATTATTGCTGCTTGTACCACCAGAAGTCGTTACCCGAGACCGGATCATAACGGCGGAATTCATCCTTGACCCTGATCAAGGGCGCTAAATCCATTTCCGTATTTTCATGTATCAGCCTGTCTGCCGTCATTAGCCATCCCATGAAAAAACCGTGTTTTCTGATAGCCTGGATGCTGTATGCCGAACAGGATGGGTACATGGGGCACCTGTCGCCGATAACCGGCGACAGGTGGTTTTGGTAAAACCTGACGGCGCCGATCAAAAGAGCGCCGCCGATCGATGGTTTTGTTTCCGGGGCTGTGTCTTTCTCCTCAGCTTCAGCCCCATGGTTGAAATCCCAGGGCGCCGATAACCGTTCGTCGCCGCAGCAGCCGGTATCGGGGCTTATGATCGCTGTCAGTATTATGACGGCTGCAGCAACCGTTAAAAATATGCGCATCCTCTGATATATGAAGCACAGATTCATCATGTTCACGCTGATCGATATATTAATCCTTTGGATTAACTTGGGACGCGACGGCCGGACAGACTTGCAGCTTTTTCGTGACGGCGTACAAAACGGGAATGAAACCGCTCTACTCCGATATGCTGTTTCCCCCGATCATCCTGGCGCGGGAAAGGGCGTCTTCCGCCGCAGCAATGAGCTGGTCAATCGTTTGCTCCGGCTGCATCTGGGCAATACCCACCGAAATGGTCGGATGAGGCATGACCGTACCGTCCGGCATTGCCGGAACCGTATTGACGACGGCATTCAGCAAACGTTCGGCTACCAGCCTTGCATTGTCGATTCCCCACCCCGGCAACAGGACCAAAAATTCATCATCCCCCGAGCGGGCAATGATTTCCGTCGGCAGCAGATTCGCCGTCAATGTATGGGCCATGTAGTAAAGGATGCGGTCGCCTTGAGTGGAGCCGTACAATTCGTTGAATTGTGTAAACTTATCAATATCAATCAAAATGACGGACATGGGCTCGCTGTTATTTAAAGACCGGCTGAAGAGGCGGGCGAACATATTGTCGATCCAGTAACGGCTGTGAAGCCCCGTAAGGGCATCGACGCTGCAATAGTGCGAGTAGACGTCTTCCAGGGCAAGATTGTCTCCATTGATCAGCTTATCGGTGCTTCTCAACCTGCCGGTGAGCGTAAACAACAGATTACAGGCTGCGGCATGAGAGGATCTGACGAGAGACCAGAGGGCTTCTTCATTCATGGCAAGCAAGACGCAAGGTTCATCGGCAACGACGTAAGCGGAAACGGGCTGGTGATCGATCACCGACATCTCTCCCACGCTCTCGCCTTCGCCGATCATGATCGGTTCGTCGTCCAAAGAATTGAGATGCACCCTTAAGCGGCCCGACACCAACAGATAAACCGTGCTGTTCATATCGCCCGGCGTGAGAAGAATTTCTTCAGCCTGCAACGTGACGGTCATACAGGTGTCAATCAAGCCCCTTACCGCATCGAAGTCCACATACCGGAATAATTGAATCTGCCGCAAGGTCTCGTCATCCATGTATCTTTCATTACTCATAATGACCTCCCGCCATGGAAAAGGTTGCATGCCCGTGATAAATTTTTGTCATCATAAGAAAATACATAAGTCATGTCAATAAGAAATAACATCGAAACGGCTAAAAATTAAGGGACGCAGGCAGGCGATATGATGATTTACTTATTTGAGTGGCTATACTATATAGGATGCCGAAAAGATAAACACGGAGGGAAAAAGCATGGCAAAGCTGACCATGGAGGAATGGCTTGCAAGGGCTGAAAACAACCGGCGGTTCATGGAAAACGTCAAGGCCGTCAAACACTTGCCCGCGACGGACGGCTCATTCCTCCCCTTCCCGCCCTGGGTTCATCCGGCCATCATCAACGCCCTCGGAAAAAGGGGCATCAAACAGCTATACAGCCATCAGGCCGAAGCGGTCGAGCACGCCCGAAACGGCCGGGACGTCGTTCTCGTCACGCCGACGGCAAGCGGCAAAACCCTGTGCTACAATCTTCCGGTCCTCCAGAAAATTCTGGAAGAGCCGGAGACCAGGGCGTTATACATCTTTCCGACCAAGGCCCTGGCGCAGGATCAGATGCACGAAGCCCAGGGGCTGATCAACGAACTCACAGCCGACATCAAAACGTATACCTACGACGGCGATACGCCCGACGACGCCCGCCAGGCCATACGCAAACAGGGGCACATTGTCGTCACAAATCCCGACATGCTCCATGCGGGGATTCTTCCCCACCATACGAAATGGCAAAAACTCTTTCAGAATATCCGCTATGTGGTCATCGACGAACTCCATGTGTACCGCGGCGTTTTCGGCTCTCACCTGACGAATGTCATCCGAAGGCTTGTGCGCGTCTGCCGGTTTTACGGCCAGTCGCCCACGTTTGTCTGCTGTTCCGCCACCGTCGCCAATCCGAAAGAGCATGCCGAAAATATCCTGGAGCGTCCCGTGGCCTTGATTGAAAAAAGCGGTGCCCCCACAGCGGCCAAAACCTTTTTTCTTTACAACCCGCCCGTCGTCAACCGTGAGCTCGGCATCCGGCAGTCGGCCCTGACGCCCGCTCGGATCGTGGCCTCCGAACTGATCGCCAACGACATTCAGACCATCGTCTTCACGACAAGCCGCCTCAACGTGGAAATTCTCACCAAATATCTCAAGGACGTTTTTAAAAAAGGCGCTCCGGTGGATAAGAATTTCGTCTCCGGCTACCGGGGCGGCTACCTCCCCAATCTGCGCCGGCAGATCGAAAGCGGCCTGCGAACGGGCGACGTCATGGGCGTCGTCAGCACCAACGCCCTCGAACTGGGCATCGACATCGGCGATCTGGGGGCGTGCATCATGGTCGGCTATCCCGGCTCCATTGCGAGCACCTGGCAGCAGGCCGGCAGGGCGGGACGCCGGCTGGGGAAAAGCCTGGCCCTTCTTATCGCCCGGAGCAATCCCATGGACCAGTTCATCGTGGAAAATCCCGACTATTTCTTTTCCCGGTCGCCCGAACACTGCCGCGTCAATCCGGACAACCTGCTGATCCTGCTCCACCACCTGAAAAGCGCCGCCTTTGAACTTCCCTTCGAAAAAGGCGAACAATTCGGGAAAGAAAATCTGGTCGATCTGCTGAGCTATCTCGAAGACAAGGGCGTCCTGCACCGGGTGGGCGAACGGTGGCACTGGGCGGCAGAGAGCTATCCCGCCGACGAGGTGAGCCTGCGCAGCATCAATCCGGAAAATGTCGTCGTCATCGACGTGACGGAGGCGGGGGCCCATAAGGTCATCGCGGAGGTCGACTGGGACAGCGCCTTCACCGCCGTCCACAAAGACGCCGTCTACATGGTGGAATCCCAGCAGTACCATGTGGAAAACCTCGATCTGGAGGCAAAAAAGGCCTACGTCAAAAAATGCGATGTCGATCATTACACCGACGCCATGACATACACCAATGTCCGGGTCATCGACGTCTTCGACGAGAAGAAGGCAAAAAACGTCATCTGCGAGCACGGCGAGGTCCAGGTCGTCAGAAAAGTGGTAGGCTATAAAAAGATCAAGTTTTATACCTCGGAAAATCTGGGCTACGGCGATGTCACCCTCCCGGAAAAGGACATGCACACGACGAGTTACTGGTTCACGATCCCCCGGAATCTCCTCCAGAAACTGCCTTACAACGAAGCGCAGATCATTGACGGCCTGTCGGGGTTAGCCTACTGCCTCTATCACCTGGCGGCCATGATCCTCATGGCCGACGTCCGGGACATCGACAAGTGCATCGGCGACAAAAGTGGCGAATGGTTTGTCCGCCACGGCAGGGGGGGGCGGATGCTGACCCGCGTCGGAACGGACGGAAAAGACAAACCTGTCGAAGAACAAAACGCTATGATGGACGCCTTCGATCCGACCATCTTCATCTTCGACGCTTATCCGGGCGGCATCGGCTTTTCCGAGCTGCTTTTTGAGGAACACGACGGGACGCTGACGGCGGCGGCCGGCCTGATCCGAAACTGCTCGTGCAGCTACGGCTGCCCCAGTTGCGTCGGCCCCAGCCTCGACGTGGGCCCCCTGGCAAAAGAAGCGGCCCTGGCCATTCTCGATTTGATCGCGATATGAATGTTATCGACAGACTAAAAAGACTCTCCGGAGAAACAAAACAGAAGCCCCATCAGCCCTCCCGGCAGGCCGAAATCGGGGAGTTGCGCAATAAGATCGAAACGATTATGGCGCGCAGACCCGATGCAACAATCCGGACAGCGCCTCAGAATGCCTTCCGGGGAAAGGGCCGTCTGCTGACCGATCTCATTTGCGGCGAGGAAATTGCCAATGCCTTCGGGCGCTTCTATGTTGTCCCCGGCAACGTCGACGGTTCGTCCTGTCACGGGAACACATGCGTCAGGGATTGCGCCGCCATGGACATGCAGGCGGCCGCCTTCATCGCCAACGATCCGGACATTGCCGATTGCACCGCGGCCGACGGCCTGTTTCTCGACACGGAAACGACGGGGCTCATGGGGGGGACGGGCACCCTTGCCTTTCTCATCGGTCTGGGGTGGTTTGAAGGCGATGTCTTTGTCACCCGCCAGATATTCGCCCGCGATTTTGCGGAAGAACAGGCCGCTCTTGTCTTTCTCAATGAAATCGTCAGAGACAGGAAATTTCTCGTCACCTTCAACGGCAAGGCCTTCGATATCGGACTCCTCACAACGCGCCTCATTCTTAACCGGCTTCCCAATCCCTTCTCCGCCATGCCCCATCTGGACCTGCTCCATCCGTCCCGGCGGCTCTTCGGCAGTCGCCTGATCAATCATCGCCTTGCCACGCTGGAAGAATCGATTATCGGTTTCTACCGCGAGGATGATCTGCCGGGAAGCGAAATACCGCAGCGGTATTTCGACTGGTTGAAAAGGCACGACGCCCGCCTGATGGTTGATGTATTTGAGCACAACCGCCTTGACATCATCTCCATGGCCGCCCTGGCCCGTCACCTCACGGAGCTTATGAACCATCCGGCGGATTCGGATCGTTGCCATCCGTCCGACCTGCTTTGCGCCGCCAAGCTTTTTCACGACCGGGGACAGGTTCCCGAGGCACACCGGCGGCTTCTTTCTTTGATGAACTCGGATAATGACGAGGTTAAAGCCGGGTCTTTAAAACTGTTATCCCTCATCCACAAGCGGGCCGGCCGTTGGGCGGAAGCCGTAGCCGTTTGGGAAACCATGCTTGAACATGATCCCGGCGATGTCTTTGCCCTTACAGAACTGGCAAAATGGTGCGAACACCGGCTTCGCGACGTCCATCGGGCCGAACATTTTGTCAGCACGGCCCTGGCGTGCGTCGAGACGCAAAAAGGACGCAACAGTTTAGTGCACCGTTCAAATCGCCTGCAAAAACGCCTGCATGATAATTCATGATTAGTCTTGACAAAAGACTAAACAGGAAATATTTTACGGCATCATAATGAACAGGAGATTAATACCTTGATCAATCAATATCGATGCAAAAAGCACGGCAATCTTATTTCCGAAATCTGTCATGAGACGACCTGCGAATGGCGTCTGAAGAATGAAGATTTCCTTAATTGCACATGGGTCGCATGCAATTACGGTCCTTTCACCCTTGAAGAAGTCGGCGAGATGATGGGCGTAACGAGAGAGCGAATCCGCCAGATCGAAGCCAAGGCCCTGAAAAAGTTGCAGCACAAGAAAAGAAGAAACCAACTCAAGGATTTCGCCTCCCCGGACAGCGACTGGGATTTGATGTAATTCATCCGGCGGCCGTTATCTGACTTTCAATATGAAAAAGACTTTCTGTTCATCCCTGTAAAAGGAGAATGCCGATGGCTAAAATGCTTCGCATTCTGATAGCCGAAGAGGCCGCCCCGGATGCGGAGCCCTGTGAACGGAATATCCGGCAGGTTCTCCCACGGGCCCTTTTTTACACAGCCGGTACGCGCCATGATTTCGAGGCGGCGGATAAGGCCCTCCGGCACCGCACCGGTCCTGTTCCACTCGCCCTTGACAGGACCGTCATAATTCCATATAAGCGTCAAAACATTCCTGAGCACTGATCCCGCAACCGCAATCTTTCGGGACAGGGCAACATGCAGCAATAGCGGCAAACCGCGAATTATAAAACGGAAGGAAATACGGGGAAATAAGTGACGGAGCAGGACACAGGCATCCTCGTTGTCGATGACGAGGAAGAAATCAGGAATATTCTGAGGCTTCTCCTCAAAAAGGACGGTTTCCGGGTCTTCACCGCTTCGGACGGACGGGAAGCCATGCAGAAGCTGTTCTCCGAAAAACCGGATGCCGTCCTCCTCGACGTGCGCATGCCGGGTCTTGACGGCATGGAGGTCCTCAAAAAAATCAAGCAGATCGACAATGATCTGCCTGTGATCCTGATTACGGCATACGCCGAAAGCCGTCAAGCCGTTACGGCCATGAAGGAAGGGGCTTATGATTACCTTTCCAAACCCTTCGATAATGACGAAGTGCTCTGGATCGTTCGCCGCGCCCTGGCGGAGAGACAGTTAAAGAAGAACATAAAATCCATCGATACCCGTTACAGCGGCAACTACAGCCTCATCGAGCAAATGGGGCCGAGCGACAAGGTCGCCCGCCTGGTGGCGGAGATTCACCGTGTGGCAAAATCCGATTTTTCCGTAGTCATTCTCGGCGAAACGGGCACGGGAAAAGAACTGGTCGCCAGGGCCATTCACGACGACAGCCCCCGTGCGAAGGGACCTTTCCTGGCCGTCGATTGCGGCGCCATTCCCGAAAACCTCCTGGAGAGTGAATTGTTCGGTCATGAAAAGGGATCGTTCACCGGAGCGGAGCGACAAAAGCTGGGGAAATTTGAACTGGCCCACGGCGGCTCCCTTCTTATGGATGAAATTGGTAACATGCCCGCCGGTTCCCAGGCAAAGTGCCTGCGGGTCCTCCAGGACCGGAAGATCTACCGGGTAGGCGGCGTCAAGGCCGTGCCGGTCGATCTCCGGCTCATTGTGGCCACCAACCAGGACCTCCAGGAAATGGTGCTGCGCGAGGAGTTTCGCAGCGATCTTTATTATCGCTTAAGCGAGTTTACCATCCACATTCCCGCTCTCCGCGAAAGAAAAGATGATATCCCTTATCTGGCCAAACGTTTTCTTGATTCGGCCAATGCAGAACTGGAAAAAACGATTACCGGATTCACGGACGAGGCGGTGGAAAAACTGATGTCATACAACTGGCCGGGAAACGTGCGCCAGCTTCGCTCGGTAATCCGGCGGGCGGCCCTGGTGGCCGTCGACGTCATCACCGAAAAGGATCTCAATATCAAGCGGGCGGCAACGCCGGGCATGGCCTTTTCCCCGAAAATTCAGGGAACGCCCTGGAAGAATGCCTCCTTAAGCGAGATTGTCCAGCAGAGCGTGCTTGCCGTGGAAAAAGAGGTGCTCACGGAGGTGCTCAAATTTACCGGCGGCAACAAGGCCCGTGCGGCAAGATTGTTGCGGGTCGATTACAAAACCATTCACACAAAGGCAAAGAAGTACGGCATTGAGCAAATCGGCAGAGATGACGACGAGACACAGGCAGAATGACGCGGATATTTTTTTCTATTGAGACAATTGCAGGAAAGCCCCTTTCATAAAGAAGGATTTGACGGCCTGTTCGCCGGACATAAGGAAAAAACACATGACAGAAAAAAAAGTCGGTGTGAAAACGAAGCCCACTGTTTCTGAAAGGCGCGAACATTCAGGCAGATACAAACATCTCTACACCATGCTTCTTGACGCCATTCCCTCAGCCGTCCTCCTCGTCGACAAGCATTTGCGCATTATTTCGGTAAACCGCTCCGTTCTGGAATACAGCCAAAAGACCACAGAAGAAACTATCGGCCGTCGCCTTGAAGAGATATTCCCCTCGGACCTCATCGACCAGATGGATATTGTCGAGCGCATTCGTCAGGTCATTGTGAATATACAACCATCCAAATGGGAGCGCATGACCTATCGCGCCGCAGGAATGCCCGTCCGCTTTTTCTATTACCGCCTCCTGCCTTTTATCCGGGAGAACCGTGTTGAAGGAACCCTTATTCTGGTAAACGATGTGACGGAACAGGCGCATCTCATGGAAGAGATGCGGCGAATGGAACGGCATCTGGCCGGCGTTGTGGAGAGCGCCAGCGACCTCATTGTCTCCGTGGATAAAAAAGGCATGATTTTGACATGGAACCCAGCGGCGGAAAGGCTTTCCGGTTATTTGCCGGCAGAAGCCGCGAAACTCCGATTCGCCTACCTTTTCGCCGAGGAAGACCGCAGCGACATTGAGGAGATTCTTCGTCATACCGATGCCCGCGACCTCACCCGGATGAAAGAATGCCCCTTGCTGACCCGTAAGGGCGCATTGATCCCCGTTTCCTGGGTTTTTTCTCCCCTGAAGGACAGCGATAACCGGACGACGGGCATCGTGGCCATAGGCCGGGATTTGACGGAGCATCAAAAATATGAACTGGAGATGTATCAATCGCAGAAATTTGCCGCTCTCGGGGTCATGGCAGGCGGCATTGCCCATGAGATCAGGAACCCCCTGGCCATCTGCTCATCCAGCGCCCAGTTTCTTTTAGACGAAGATGTAACGCCGGAGTTCCGCCGTGAGTGCGCCGAGAAGATATACAAAGGCATCCGGCGAACCTCGGACATCGTCGAAAATCTGCTGAAATATGCCCATCCCTCCACGACGACCCGGAAGCCCCTGATCGACATTGTTCCCCTGATCAAGGAGACTCAGACCCTCGTGACGTATCAGGCCAACCTCTTCAATATCAAAATCCGCGCCTCTTTTCCCAAAAAGCCGGTCATGATCGAAGGGGTCGGCACACTGCTTCAGCAGGTCTTTATGAATATTTTTTTAAATGCCATCCATGCCATGCCCTCTGGTGGCCGCCTCGACATCGACGTAAGAACGGACCGTTCTCAGGTTCATGCCCGGATTGCGGATACCGGCTGCGGCATCCCTGCTCGGGATATCGTCAAGATTTTTGATCCTTTCTATACAACATCTCCCATAGGAAAAGGGGCCGGCCTTGGCTTGCCTCTGTGTTATTCCATCGTGAAGCAGCATCATGGGAGCATCGACGTCGAGAGCGTGGAAGGCCGGGGAAGCATCTTTACAGTTACATTGCCTCTCCGTCATGGTGAAGGCAAATCCCGGAGCAGGACATCCGGGAAGGGGTGATCGCCTCTCATATACTCCTTTACTCTTAACCCGTTGATAGGGATAACCCTCCCGCTAATAATGGAAATGATTCCATAGTCGCATTTCCCTAATTAACCTGTTTCTCATCATTTACTGCTCCTGCATGCAGTCGAATAATTAAATACATAGATATTATCCTGCCCCGATTAAGCTGATATGACCGTGATACTCGAATCATAGGCGATCCGATGCGAATTCGATTTTTTTTCGGCCCTCATATTTTCTAATGTATTCAACGCATAGGAACATTTTTTGCAGTGATGAAAAAGTTTATGAGTTTTTGCAACGACGCTGGTCGAAATATTGCTATGTAATACAATTATGATTAAGGAGGTCGCATATATGTGGTACAGTTGCAGATGTATCGTTCAACACTTTTGGGGGCGCGCCCCATTTTGGGCGGCCGGATGCTTAATGTCCGCCGTTGCGCTATTCTCGGTTGTCCCGTTTGCAGCCCTGGCCAATGACCTCTCCGAAAATCAGGCCTGGCAGTTCGAAACAACGACGGAACGAAGTCAGAAGGCCGCAGTTCTTGACTTTATTCTGAAGGTCAAGGGGGGATACTACAACACATACAGCAACACCTACAACAGCACGACCAACTATAACATTGCCGGGCCCTATATCGACTGCAACATGACGTCCCAGGCCCTGGGAAACCAGGGAAGCGTCGCCCAGGATGCCCCCGTCGCATCGCCTTCCATCGGGGTGAGCTCCAGCACGTCATCATCCGCCAGCGGCAATTCGGGCACCGGCGCCATCACATCGGGAGGCGCCACGTCCAATACGGGGCTGACCTCGCAAACCGGCGACGACAACGTGGCAAGCAACACCTCGACCGCCGGAGGCACCAATTCGATCGACACGACCCAGAGCAATGACGGCAGCACCCAGACGTCATCCGCCACGGGCAACACCTTCTCGTCCAATATTTCCGGGGTTTCCGGTACGGGAGGCGGGGCGAGCGTTGCTCTCAATTCTTCGCAGGATATGAACAACAGTAATGTTTCCTCCGCCATTTATGACAGCTCGGCGTGCCATTTCAATGTTGTGTCCGGCAGCATCGGTTCGCCGATCAACAGCGGAGGTGAATAATAATGAACTTCCGCATACTTGCACTTGCAGTTCTGATGACTTTGTCAATAACCGGATGCGCCTCCATCAGCATGGAGCAGCTGGCCTCCGGAGAAGCGCCACTGGTCGTCGGTCCGTCTGTCCGCGCCAACAAAACGCCGCTCGACGGCGCCATGTCCTGCTATAACCGGAAGCTTGCCTTAAGCGATAATCTCGCCGGCAAGAAGCTCCAGATCGCCGTCGGCGAAATCAAGGATTACACCGGCAAGGCCTCCGAGTCGGAAGGCGCGGCTATCACCCAGGGCGGCTCGCTCATGCTTTTTTCCGGCCTCTATAAACTCAAAGACGCCGTAAACATCCATGATCGCTTCGACATGCGCGTCACGGACGCCGAACTCCGATATATCGGGTTAAAACAGTTGGGAGACGGTCAGAACCATGAAGTCAACGGCCAAACGGTGCCCTGGATGCCCTATTTCGGGGGATCGGTCAAGAAGTCGGACTATACGATCTTGGGCGGCATTACGGAGTTGAACTACAACATCCAGTCCGGCGGCGCGGAATTCCGGGTGAGTCAGATCGGCCCCAAGGCGCGCGTTTACACCATGAGCGTTGCCGCCGACCTGCGACTGGTCAAAACCCAGACTCTTGAAGTCGTCTCCGCCGTCAGTCTTCAGAAACAGTTCACCGGCTTCGAAGTGGGATTCGAGCTCTTCAGGTTTTTCGGCGCCAACGGAACGGACCAGCTTTTTGACGTCAATATCGGTAACAAAAGCCAGGAGCCATTACAGTTGGGAATAAGGGCCATCATCGAAGAGTCGGTCATGCATCTCATTGCCGATGCGACAGGCGTTTCGCCGGACAGTTGCATGCCGGAAACCTGGACTTATTCGGAAGAAGAAAAAGACAATGATGAAAAACAGAAAATATCCGATATGCAGCGGAAAGGATATGATGAAGAGCAGAAAACGCGCCCTGTCCCTCTGCCGGCATCATCGGGTGAAATGAAAGTTGATGATAATAAGCAGAACCCTGCACTTCAGCGCTGATCAAAGGGCAAACGGAAAAAATAAACATCGAATTATGGAAACCTGTCGTCATGATAATTAATACTTTATGTCTCAAGCATTTGGAGAGAGGGGAATCGAAAATGAATAACTTAAAATCAAAACAAAAAATTCGTTATCTTCGTAAGCTGATATGGAAAAGTTATGCCCTTCTATGCATGCTCACAATTCTGACAACGACTGTCGGTACGACACAGGCTGATGTAACCTATGACGTCAGCACGGTGCCGGTCATTGCCAACAGCAGCGTGATCAACAGTACCTATCAGGCTAACTCCTCGGCAAATTTCAGTGCGACCATCTCCGCCGGTGTAGATTCAGTGGAAATTACACCAGCCGCTATTATCAGTTCGACTCATGACGGCAGCACAATCTACGCAGTCTTTGCCCCTCCGCTCAACACTTCCATCTTGACGACGGATATTTTAGCCGTAACGGGAAATGCGGTCGGCAGCGCCCTCACATCCATCAGCGCCCAGGAAAACACAACAGTCACGGCCTACAGTTTAGTGAGCGACTCAACGGTGACCACCATCATCCATGGCCTGTACGCAGGATCGACTGTCAGTCTCAGCGGCAACAGCATTTACGCGGATACGGGCCTCAACAAGACTGTGCAGACCGTCCAGGGCGATATTGAACTCACCTTTGACAGCAGCCATGCCGGTACGGCCGTCCTGACAGCCGCCGGCACAGATCTATACGGTAATGCAGGCCTGTTTGTCGGTACGGCCCAGTACAACAACGTCATCACGGACGGCGCCGACCCATCAGCCATAGGTTTTGCCGCTCTCAGCGGAACCAATGACATCGCCCTGATTGTGGACGGTACTTTGGAGGACACCCTCAGCCTGAAGGCGGACAATAACAGCATCATTGCTTCATTTACCGGCAATAACGCGACGAATCGGCTCTCCGTCACCGACGGCGAGGCCGTTAACCTTACATCTTCCGCCGGCATTGCCAACCGACAGGTAAACGTCGGCGTTGTGAGCGGCAGCG
>JAFGHS010000174.1 GCA_016930075.1 Deltaproteobacteria bacterium | reverse complement strand
CGGTGAATATTCCCCAGAATCTCCGAGAGGCGTATGGCCAGATCGAGAAATCGTTCTATGGACAGGCCGCCTTCCTGAAGGACCTCTTTTAAAGAGACGCCGCCGAAGTCTTCCAGGACAAGGGCGATGCGGTCTTCTTCATCGATGATGTCAAGGGTTTGGGCGATGCCGTCAATGGGGAGGTTGTGGATCAGGTTGTATTCGTGTTTGATGCGGGCCGCATCGGAAGGGGAGGGGTACCGGGCTTTCAGGGCCTTGATGATGACCGTTCCCGCTTCGCCTTCTTTCCGCGCGTGTTTTTGCGCGCGGTAAACGACGGACTGAGCCGTTTCATTCATCTGTTCGAGGATCGTATAACCGGGAAATTCTTGCATCGCAACAGGTTTCCCTTCTCTTTGCCGGGATTGCCTACCTAACCAAAAATATTGATCTGTGACTTCATTTCAAAGACGAAAAACGTCGGTAAATGTTCCGGATGTTTTTCGATAAGATGCAGCTTTTTCTTGCCTGAAGTATATGAAGAGAACATCTTTGTGTCAACGGAATTTATGTCGCGGGATTTTGAAACGCAAAAAGCCATGCCCTTCTCAGTCCGCCATGGATAACCTTGGCGTTTTTCCCATCAGAGAGGCAGAATCATGGGGGCAAATGTAACGGTTGCCGGAGTCGGCATGGCGGGTGATCGCTGCCAATACCTGGGGCATCATGCTTCGACGTTTCCGGCGTGGCTCGGAACGGCCAATGTTGCGACGATGTTCACGGGTTTCCTGCTGCCCAAAGTTGCGGACGACGGGGGTCAGGCGTCCGGTAACACAGCGGTCCTCGGATTGACGACTTTGCGGTCGAAAAACAGGGTGATCAACTGCGTGCAGGGTCTGGCAAACTCGGCTAATGCGTCAAATGCGTGAGGTGCGCCGTCGAACACATGCAGCTCAACGCCGACGCCGGTCTTATGGAGGGCGTGATACATGTTGAAGCTCTCACTGTTCGGGACAACTTGGTCGGCGTTGCCGTGGATCAGGATCGTCGGCGGGAAACCGCTCGTCGCATAATTGATCGGGCTGGCCTTGGCGGCGACCTCGTCGCTCCCCGCTTCTCCAAAGAGCTTGTTTTCCACTTCATTTTTATTGAAATGCAATCGTGTCGGCGGGTAGATGGCGGAAATGGCGGCGCATTTCGAAGAGACGTGCCCGTTGCCGCCGCTGCCCTCAAAGGCGTCCGTATCGCCGCCCAACATGAGGGCCAGGTGCGCGCCGGCTGAATTGCCCGTGACGCAGATTTTTTTCTCGTCGATTCCCAACGGATCGGCATTGGCGCGCATCCAGCGGAGGGCCGCCTTCACGTCATGAATCTGGGCCGGCCACGGCGCCTCCCCGGACAGGCGATATTCGCAGGCCATGCCGACAAAACCGTACCGGGCCAGTTGAATGCCGTAATACCGAAGTTGGCTCCGATCCCCCTGGTACCAGGCGCCGCCGTGAACAAGCAGCACCCCGGGCCGCCGATCCCCGTCAATGGGCGGGCGGAAAATATCACATTTCAGGTAGCGGGAGCCCCCCGTTCCGAACGCCACATCACTTTCAACACTTACCTTACCCGGCAACAGCTGCAGCATCATTCTTCCTCCTTATACATTGTTCAAACATTGTCTCTATTTCAAGTTCACTAAAACAAACGGCAACCCTACGCATTTTTCTCTGGTGCATGGAATGGCTGTGCGCTCAGATGGCGACGGTAACTTGTGCCATGGATTTCACTTACCTATCTCTGTTCATCAAGCAGCAGGGATTTGATTTCGAGTTTCTTGGCATTTTGATGCAGTTGGCGATCCAGGGTCACGATGGTCAAGTTTTCGCACGATGCGAGCGCAAGGTGGAGGGCGTCGAGGGTTTTCAGCGGTAATCGAAACTGCGAAATCCATTCCCTTGCCAGAGCGTAATGATTGGCGCCAAGGGGCAGGTATTTGTAGTAATGCCCTTCAAGGTGCAAAAGAAATCGCGCCGCGATGCGCTTGGCGGCGGTCTGATCCATCTCTTTATTGCGCAGCTTTCTTGACAGGGCTGAGAATATCTCAATTTCCGTGAGGATGCTGATATAAGGCGTGTCCGTCTCTGAAAGAAAATCATCTGCTTTATCGGCGCACGGTTCCGGGCAATAATAGGCGACAAGAACGCTCGTATCGATATAATACATCAATACCGTTCCTCTTTTCTGCCTTCGATGACCGCTTCGCTTAAAGGTTTTCCGGAAACCTTTATGGATTTTCTGAATTCCTTGAGGCTGGGTAATCTCTTTGTCTTGTGGGGCGGCGGGACCAGCCGGGCAACCTCCCTTCCGCGCCGAGTCAGAATGATTTCCGCTCCTTCTTCCACCTGATTGATCAGAGCACTGAATTTTCCGCGAGCTTCTTTAATGTTGACCTCCATAAGCTGTCTCCCCGAATTTGTTTAGAGTGTACACCAAAACACAATATGTGTCCACCTGTCTTTTATCGGAATTCAGGACCACGCCGGTCAGTGTGCCGAAATGCAGGCCGATGTCGAAGGTGAGGCTTTGGCCCGCCCAGCCGAAAAGCCAGGGGTCAGGATCGGATCCCCAAGGCTCGATATGGGGAGGAATTCATCCAAGCCCTGAATGGGGCCGAGTATGATGGACTGAAGCGCAGTCCCCGGCTATTCTTCCGCTTTCTTATTGGCCTTTTTATCCTGCGCCTTGAGGATTCGCTGGGTTTCGGTGATCTCTTCGGGTGTCACGGTCTGCCTGATCTTTTCCATGTCCACCATGACCTGCTGGAAGCGCATGCCTTCGGCGGCGCTGATCCATTCGAGGCCGAGGCGTTCTTTGCGCAGTCCCAGTTTTTCCATTTGCCGCCAGACGCGCTTGACGCGCCGTTCCGTCCAGTGGTTGGCGTTGATGTAGTGGCAATCCCCAATGTGGCAGCCCGAAACAAGGACAACGGGTGCCCCCTTCTCGAAGGCCCGCCAGATGAAGTCTTCGTCCACACGGGCGGAGCACATGGTGCGGATCAGGCGGTTCGACGCCGGGTAAACGAGGCGCGAGACGCCGGCGAAGTCGGCCCCGGCATAGGAGCACCAGTTACAGGCAAAAACCAGCACCTGCTCGGCTGGGTTTTCCGCCAGGATGGCGTCGATCTGGGCCTCGATCTGGGCGTCCGTGAAATGGTTCATTTCGATGGCGCCCTTGGGGCACTCGGCAGCGCAGGTGCCGCAGCCGGCGCAGGCCGCTTCGGTCACTTTTGCGGGGGTCTTCGCTTTTACATCCACGACGATGGCCTGGTAGGGACACCGCTTGGCGCAGATGCCGCAGGAGTCGCAGAGGCTTTCATCGACCTTCGCCGTGATGGCCTCCACGGACAGGGATCCGGGATTCATGATGCGCATGGCCCGCGCGGCGGCCGCGGACGCCTGGGTCACGGAATCCTTGATGTCCTTTGGTCCTTCTGCGCAGCCCGCAAAGAAGATGCCCCGTGAAGCCGAATCGACGGGCTGGAGCTTCGGATGCGCTTCGAGGTAGAAGCCGTCAGACGTCTTCTGCAAGGCCAGCATCTCCTGGATGATATTCATGTCTTCCGGCGGTTGCAAACCCACGGACAGGACAACCATCTCGGCCCGGTGAGTTTCCAGCTCGTTCGTGGCCGTGTTTTCCACGGTCAGGATCAGGTCTTTCGTTGCCGAATCCTCCCGGACGGAACCGGGCAAGCCCCGGATATACCGGACGCCCATGCCCTTGCTCCGTTTGAAGAGGTCTTCAAAGCCCTTGCCGAAGGCCCGGATGTCGATGTAGAAGACCTTTAGCTCTATATCGGGGTGGTGTTCCTTAAGCATGATGGTGCTTTTGATCGTGTTCATGCAGCAAATGTTCGAGCAATAGGGGTTCCCCCGGTTTGTGGAGCGAGAGCCGACGCACTGGATAAAGGCGATGGATTTGGGCTCGCGGCGGTCCGTCAGGCGGATAACATGGCCGTCTGTCGGTCCGCCCGCATTAATCAAACGTTCTAATTCCATACTTGTCAAGACGTTGCCGTGATGTGAATAGCCGTATTCGGTAAGCGATGAAGGATCAAAGGTTTCCGTCCCCGTGGCGACGATGATGGTGCCCACATTGAAGGTCAGCTCTTTGTCGTTCATGGTGAAATCGATGCACTTGCGCTGACAGGCCTCGATGCACTTCCCGCAGATGATCGGATCGTGGCCCAGACAGTGTTCGATATCCACCGTATAGGCGGACGGCACGGCCTGGGGAAAGGGCGAATAGATAGCCCGGCGGGAGCTTAGACCCATATTGAATTCGTCGGGGACGACGACCGGGCACACCGCCGCGCAGTCGCCGCAGGCGGTGCAATCCTTTTCTGCAACGTAACGGGCGCGCTTTAGCACCCGCACATGGAAGTTGCCCACGAACCCCGTTATTTCCTTGATCTCGCTGAGCGTCAGGAGCGTAATGTTGGGATGCCGACCGGCATCCGTCATCTTCGGCCCGAGTATTCAGATCGAACAATCCATGGT
>JAFGHS010000173.1 GCA_016930075.1 Deltaproteobacteria bacterium | reverse complement strand
CTGAAGCGGGACGACGAGAAATCTTTAATGATTTCAGGATTTCTCCCCCGCAAAATGCGGGGTCGAAATGACATGAACACTGCATTGTGACTTTTTACGAGGTCGTCAATATTGCCGGCGCCATGTTGGGGAGAAGATTCAGCCAGCGCTGAATGTACCACCGCAGCTTAAAAACCGGATAACTCAAGATCCGGGATAGGGCCCCTCTCCCCCGATATTATGAGACCTTTGCACAACTCCTCTTTTCGTCATACCGGCGGAAGCCGGTGTCCAGAAGCTATTGAAATCACTGGATTCCGTGTCGCGCTTTACTTGCACGGAATGAGAATATTGTTGGTTTTACATAGTTGTGCAAAGGTCTCATTATTTCGCCTTAATGAATCCAGACGCCCCATTCGCCGCCAGCCTTTTGGGGAAAGTCGGGAATAATCCCCTTCTCAACCAGGGTGTCCGCAGCATAGGCATAGGCAAGGTGAAAAATCATGCAAAGACAGTCCGGGCGCAAGCAGTCGGCAAATGAGCATCGCCGTCGGAGACTCTCCAAGCCATCGATTGACGCAAGGAAGTGGCGGTGAATCTTCAGAGAAACCTCCCCGCAGAGTTGATTAATGGCCCCCCTGTCACGGTCGGTCAATACGGGAACTGCGGGGCGCGGGGGATCGCCGGAATCGAGTAATCCGATATTCTGTAATGTGTGAATAGCTTTGAGGGACAGGCCGGCGGCGCGTCGATCCAGCATGGAAGCATCCTCCCTGAGACCCCTTTTGGACACAAAATAATTCAGGACATCCCAGATGTCCCGCCGATTCAAAACCGTCTTGACGGCCTCGCGGTCCATGCCGTGGGATCGAATCATGTGAAGCTGCCATCCCATGCGTCCGCCATAGGTCGTAAATCCGAAAATCCTTTGCGGGCCTGCGGAGAAGGCATAGCCCCAGAAGAAAAAAACGCCCGCATCGCCCCTGGGCGGATAGGCGCCGATCACTTCCTGGCGCAGCCTTGAGAATACCCATGAATCCAGGGTGACGGCGCAGATGAGGATGGTTAGGATGTTATCTATGGCTTGTTTATCGGGAGATGTGCCGCCGCACAGGCGTTTAGCAAGATGGAGGTAATCATCAAGCCGTTCCGTAACCGCCCTGCACATGGCATCGGACATGTCGCGGAACCAGGGATTGAGGATGGTTAGATCGTCATCGGCCATGACGGGGCCGCGGGGGATGACCTTCTGATCCGCGATTTCAACGATGCCCGCCTGTTTCCATAACCAGAACAACTTGCCCGCCTGATCCTGTGCGGCGGGAAACGGTGCGCCGTAAGGATAAATGTCCGCATAGAGCCGGCGGGCAAATTCATCAGAAAGCAGGTTCTGCCAGCTTCCGGAGCCGGACATGCGGTAACTGACAGATGTCATCGACCAGTTCATGGTATCCTTTCATCTCCTTGAAACATCTCATCATCCCTCAATGCCTTTGCTTTTGCCGTTTGATTCCAAAGTCATTTTAAGAATTCGAGACCTTTGAAAAACGCCTATTATGTCATTGCGAGCGAAGCGAAGCAATCTCATAAGTACCCTATAATTGGAGAGATTGCCACTGCACTTCAGTGCCTCGCAATGACAGAAAACAGAGAAATATAAAGGTCTCAATTCATAGCGCCTATTGACATGATTGTCAATTCAGATAGGGTTTCACGATTTCAAAAATCGGGCCTCTTTTTCGCGTCATAATGCTGTCCGAATGAAGTGAACGGCAAGGCCCACAGCCACAAATTGACCCAAAACGCAAACCTCTTGCATGCCGCTTTACCCTGGTCTCCTTAACCATGCGCTGAAATCCATAGGGAGGGAATAATTGTAACAATCGGCTAAATATGCTACTTAACCGAATCATCATTGAGCCCTCCTTTGGATTTCGACGGTTTGAAAAGTTTCTACGCCATAAATCCGGGCTCGACTTCTCAAATTGCTGATTTGGACAAGAATGATGCCAATTGATTACGGCCATATCTCCAAAACGTACGACAATTTCCGCTCTTATAGATATTCCGAAATAATGCAGCTGATAGGCTTCGGAAAAATTCAGGCGGGGATGAAGGTCCTTGATCTGGGATGCGGAACGGGTAATTTGTCGGCGCAGTTATTGGAATGCGTTCCGGTAGAGGCGATCGGCATCGATAAATCTTTGGGGATGCTGAAGAAGGCAAACACAAAGGCCCTGCAGGTCTTATGCGCGGATGCGGATGCAAATCCGTTGCCCTTTAAAAACGACTCGTTTGACATCGTCATCGGGGCTTATGTTATTCACCATATTCGGAGCAGGACGGCTTTAATTAAAGATTGTTTTCGTATCCTCAAAGACGACGGCGCAATGATCCTGTTGACATCCAGCCACGATCACATTGAACGGCTGCATCCCGTGATCAGGGAATTTTTCCCAAGTCTCATAGAACTGGACAAAAAGAGATTCCCGGATACGGAGGAACTGGATGATATTTTTCAAACAGCCGGATTTGACGACATCAGGCATGAAGAACTGGTATTGAGCGATATTCCCATCGATATGGTCTATCTGGAGAAGGTAAAAAACAAGTTCGTTTCTACCTTTTATCTCTTATCGGACAATGAGTTTCAGGCAGGCGTTGCGAAACTGGAAAAGTTTATCGCAAACAGCAGGGAACCCGTCTCCAGGGAATGGCGGGGTCTGATGATGTATGGGAAAAAATCATCCGGCTGAAATCCACGCGCAGCAGTGAAAGAGCATATTCGCACGCACTTAAAAAATTAAGATGCGCCCTTCCCCACAAAACTGTAATATTGACGACCTCGCAAATAATCCTATTTCCTGTCACTCCCGCGAAGGCGGAAGTCCAGAACTATTTAAAATGACTTGATTCCCGGCATCTCACCTGCCGATTATAATTGCTTAGTCCCGTCCATGTCCTCTTTGCTGGGTTTGAGTTCTCCCGATGGATGATTGCGGGCCGCTATCATGGCTGACGCACGGTCGATGATCGGTTTGTAAAGGGGGATGCCCTTTGCATACTTATATTTGAGGTTGATCTTTCAGCATCTTTCCACGAGGCTCTAATGTGTAACTCCCTGAGCTTCCGTCCCAACTATTTCTGGGCATTCCATGTTTTGACGACCTCGTAAAAAGTCGCAATGCAGCGTTCATCTCATTTCGACCCCGCATTTTGCGGGGGAGAAATCCTGGCAGTGATTAAAGATTTCTCGTCGTCCCGCTTCAGCGGGACTTCTCGAAATGACAGGATTCGACTTTTTACGAGGGCATCAATAGGAATGAACTTAAAAATATTCTTGCAAACAAAGAAGTCCTTTTCCCTGCAGTGATGCGATGGCCGCCATAACGGCGGTTTTTTGCAGCGTGTCCTGCGGAAGGGGCGGATGCTGTTTTCCTATTGCACGCTGGCTGCTGACAGACCGTTCTGGATAACCTTGAAGTTCTTACCTGCCGCGCGGATTGTGGCGCTGCGCTGTTGATTTGACGTGTTCGTGCTTGCACTGAACATAACGAGTGTGTTGCCCTGGCTCGAATCGCCTTTTGTGATGGTGATCCAGTCTGCGGTGCAGGTTGCCATCCAGGGACAACTCGGCTGGGTCATGATCTGAAAATCGGCGGTGCCTCCATTCGAGGAAATTTGCCTCTGTGCCGGAGAAAGTGAATAACTGCAGCCTTTCTGGCGAACAACCAGCGTTTTTCCGCCAACGGTGATCCGCCCTGTCCTGTCGGATGTGCCTGCATATCGGCCAACATGATATTGGATCGTCCCCGGCCCCCGCCCGGAAGTGTATGCAGGCGTCAGCCATGCCGGAGCGCTGCTTGCGGCCATCCACCGGCAGCCGCTCGCCGTTTGGACCTGAACCTGACCCGAAGACGGCGCGGGTGCAACTGTTACCTGGGTTTGACTGATCTGGTAACTGCACGACATGGGTTCCTGGGTAATGGTCATGCCTTTGGCGCCGATGAAAACATGGGCGACCCGTTTCATGTCGGTGGGATTGGCGGCAACTTCGATCTTGAAGCTGCCCTGGCCTGTCCCGGTTGGGGGCGCCGGAAAAGTTACCCAGTCTCGATTAGAGCCCGCCGTCCAACTGCAATCGGGACTGGTTTTTACCCTGATCGAATAATATTCCAGTTGGCTTTTAGCCTTGAGATTGGCCGGCGCCAGACTATACGTGCAGGTCTTGCTGAAAGCCTCACTTGCGGCAAAAAGCATTGCCATGAGAAAAACACACAGAAGACCATATGAGAAAAAACCGTTTTCCTGCGTTTTCATTTTCCAACCCCTTTCTTGAAATGAATGATGTTCCAGAACTCGAAAAAATAAATCCGTTTGAATGCGTGACAAGTATATTCACAAAGATCATACCGTCCCGACAGATGCACGAATTTACTTGAGAAGAACTTCTTTGTGGGGCAAAGTATAGTCAGCGTGTTTTTTTGTGTCAACAAGATTATATGGAACTAAATTGATGCCGTACGCGCCGCTTCAACGTTTCGCCCGGCCCTGATTACCGGCGTCCTTATTTTCATTTCCGGCCTGACCGACCAGTGCTGCCACATATTCTTTACGTAAAGGGAAAAATCGTCGCTTTCGGCGTCAATGCTGTCATACGTGGGATCGATTAACCAGAAAAACAGGCATTTGGGTTTATACCGGATGGGAAAAACCAATTTGCCATGATGCCGAATTCTGAAATTCCTAAAGATGACCCAGACCCTCAGTGATACGGTATAATCCGGTGCAACCCGCCATATTTTTTGTTTATGCTGAAGCATGAAAGACTTTTCATCATTGTGAAAAGCAAACCACTTGCCGTTTTGCTTCCATACGGAACCAAACGCGGCATCTTCCGGCTTGATATGCGGCGCATCCGAAACAGCTCCCGTCTCCGTGTCGAATGCTTTGACACCGCCTGCGCACCAGTAGTGGCTGATGTATTTATTCATAAGGTCACTCACTGATGAAATTAATCCTTAAGATTTTTTCGCTCTGTCCATCATTTCCAATACTGAAACCTTTTATTCGCTTTCGGGATTTTTTTCTTGAGGCGATTGGCCGCCTTTATGAGTTTATCCGGCTTTACCCAATTGATCTTGGATTCTTTCATGTCGCCGCGTTTGCAGGTCAGAAGGGAAACAATCCAAACCAGTAAAAATAGGTGGGCAGAAATTTGTCGCTCCAGATATCGGCAACCAGCTGTGCCCAGGGCTTGCCACCGTTTCCGAAATAAGGCTGATTTTCAAAATCTTCCGGATTCATATTTTTCCAAATCGCATCTATGCGCATACCTGTCCTCTATTTTTCGCTCAATACCTGCTGCTCTAATTTGTTGTATCGGCTGATATTTTTCAATTTAATTTCCGTCACAATGGAACATGAGATTTCCCGATAAGGATCTCGAGCGTCACAGACATGAAAATGCTCATGGGCTTCCGGATCCTTCAGCAATTTTTCAAGTTCTTCTTTAATCTGCGTTGCCTCGCTTTCGGTAAGATACAAATAGATAGACTTTAAGGAACTTTTTCTATCAAAATCGATCATCCTCATCCGCCGCCCTCCATAAAATTCATATTGTTTATCTCTTCAAATACTTTTCCATAAAATGTCCAAGCTTGACGCCGGCTTCATATTTTTGAGCGTATAATTTTTCGGCATCTTTTTCTCTGCCTTCGCAAACGGCCCGTTTATACTTTTCTTCAAGGACGCGTTCCTTTTCCGTGAGCTTCTTATGTTCTTTTGCCGGGACATCGTAATCAACTTCAAATTCCCAGATATGAAAATCGCTTTGGGTTTTTACCCATGAAGGCAGGGTGGCAACCGAATACCCTTTTTTAATGCTCTCCG
>JAFGHS010000172.1 GCA_016930075.1 Deltaproteobacteria bacterium | reverse complement strand
TAATTGGTAGTCCCACGGGGACTTGAACCCCGGTTTCCGGCGTGAGAGGCCAGCGTCCTAACCACTAGACGATGGGACCGTGGTGAACGGCAGGAGATCCACTTCCTCCTGAAAAACGATGAAACAGGATGGACTCATTAGTCAATTGGGCTGTAAAAGTCAAGCTCTTTCTGTATGAAGACAGCCTTCATCATCTTTTAACGGCAACCGACAAGATCGTCGGAACCTTTTAAAAAAGCCGTATTATGAAGTCGTCTTTTTTTTACGGTTGGTGTATAGCAAAACCGACGACATCACGCAAAGGGGGAGTATTTACCATATGCTGAACATTATGCAATTCCGGACGGGGGACAATCTGAGTTATCTTTTATACGGTAAAAAGGAGGCCATGGCCATCGATGGCGTTGCGGCCCAGGCGATACTTGATTTCATTGATGAAGAAGGATTAATCTTATCCTGGATCGCCAACACGCATGGTCATTTCGATCATACAGGCGGCAATAACGCCCTCTTAAAAAAAGCGAAGGCAAAGCTTTTAACCGTTTACGAGTTAATGCAGAAAGGCGAATTCGAGCTTGAAGGGGATAAAATTCAGATTTTTCATACGCCGGGTCACACGGAGGATTCAATATGCTTTTACACGGGGAAATATCTCGTTTCCGGCGATACCCTTTTTAACGGCACCGTTGGAAATTGTTTTACAGGCGACTTAAAGGCCTTCTACGAATCCATCAAGAAGCTCATGGCCCTGCCTGAGGACACCGTCGTATATGCCGGTCACGATTACGTTTACGATTCCTGGAATTTTGCCAAATATCTGGAACCCGACAACAACAGCTTCGATCTTTACGTCAAACAGCGCTACAGCGAGGAGCATGTGTTTTCCACCATCAAAGACGAGTATTCCATGAATCCTTACTTTCGTTTCAATGATGAAAAAATCATCGCTATCATGGACAGTAAGGGCCTTGCCACAGATACAGAATGGCATCGATGGGAATCTTTGATGAGCATTACATAGTTAATGCGATCCGATATACTGCATCGCCCGCTCGATTCGTTTCATCACTTTCTCTTTTCCCAGGGTCACCATAACTTCGTCTATACCGGGACTTACGGTTTTCCCCGTTAAGGCGATGCGGAGAGGCTGGGCGATGAATTTGAGTTTCGTATTGCTTTCCTCGGCCATGGTCTTCAGAAATTCTTCAATACCCTGTTTCGTGTAATTTGTCAGATCGGGGAGTTTCTCAACCACATTTTTCAGGTGGCCTGCGAATTCAGGCTTGAGAAACTTTTCCGCCCCGTCTTTGTCATAGTCCAGTTCATCCTCGAAATAGAAGCCGGCCCCATCGGCCATCTCGACCAGAGTTTTTGACCGGCTTTTGAGATCATTGACGACATTCGACAAAAATACGGCATCAGACGCATCAATTCCCCTGTCTATTAAAAAGGGTCTGATATTGTCAACGAGCTTCGCATGGTCGTATTCCTTGATGTAGTGCTGGTTGAGCCAGAGCAACTTATCGGGGTTGAAGACGGCGGCGGATTTGCCAACGGCCTCCAGGCTGAAAAGATTGATCAGTTCGTCCGTGGAAAAGATTTCCTGATCTCCATAGGCCCAGCCGAGGCGGACAAGATAATTGACCAGCGCCTCCGGCAGATAACCCATGTCTTTGTAGGCCATGACGGACGTGGCCCCGTGACGCTTACTCAAGCGGGTCTTATCGGATCCCAGGATCATGGGCACATGTCCGAATACGGGAATCTCATAGCCCAGGGCATTGTACAGGAGGATTTGACGGGGCGTGTTGTTGACATGGTCGTCTCCCCGGATGACATGGGTAATGCCCATGAGGGCGTCATCGACGACGACAGCGAAGTTGTACGTCGGATAGTCGTCGCCCCGTTCGATAATGAGATCGTCGAGCTCTTCATTATTGAAACTGATCTTGCCTTTGACAAGATCATCTACGACGGTGACGCCTGTATCCGGGCAGCGAAAACGAACCACGGAGTTTGGAGATCGTAAAAGCCCTCTGTCGCGGCAGGTCCCGTCATATTTCGGTTTCCGATTTTCGGCGAGGGCGCGTTTCCTTTTTTCCTCCAGTTCATCCGGCGTACAAGTACAGTAATAGGCCTTGCCTTCGGCGACAAGTTTTTCCACCATAGCCCGATGAATATCGACGCGCTTTGCCTGAAAAAACGGCCCCTCGTCCCAATTGAGGCCCAGCCAGGTCATGGCATCGAGGATCGCCTGCGTCGATTCGTCCGTTGACCGCATCTGATCGGTGTCTTCGATTCTTAAGATAAACTTGCCGCAATTATGCCTGGTGAAAAGCCAGTTGAAGAGGGCCGTCCTTGCCCCGCCGATATGCAAAAATCCCGTAGGAGACGGGGCAAAGCGCGTTCGTACTTCTTTGTTTTCAGTCATCGTTTTTCTTATCCATTCTTTGATGGCCTCGTAAAAAGTCTGTCATTCCCGCTCAGACTTTTTACGAGAGCGTCTTCTTTGAAAAATCTTTAATTGCATTTAATAAAATGCCCATCCCCTCATCCATCTCTTCGCGTTTAATATTGAGGGCCGGGAACAGGCGAATCATATTTCCCTGGGTCTGCCGGACAAACATCATGTTTTCCAAACACTTATCCGTGACGTAGGCAGCCGTTTCTTCATTGATGAATTCCAGTGCGAGGAGCAAACCCTTGCCGCGGACAGCCTTGATGATTTCAGGATACGACTTCATCCATTCATTCATGGTACGAAGGGCCAAGGCGCTCATTTCCTGTACATGTTCGGCTATTTTATTTTTCACGAGATAGGAAATAACATTGTACGCAACGGCGCAGCCGAGAGGGTTTCCACAGTATGTCCCGCCGTGATCGCCCACCTCAACTTTGGCGGCGATTGCCTCCGTTATGGCAAAGGCGCCGAATGGGAATCCTCCGGCAATACCCTTGGCCATCGTGAGGAAATCCGCCTCAACACGCAACGGGCTAATGGCAAACATGGTGCCGCAGCGGCAAAACCCCGTCTGGACTTCGTCGACGATCAGCAATGTACCGTTTTCTTTGCATAGCCTTCCGACGTCTTCAAGATAATTCTCCGGCGGAATCTGAACGCCGCCTTCGCCCTGGATCGGCTCCAGGATAACCGCCGCCACAGAATTATCAAGACTCTGTTTCATCGCCTTGATGTCGCCGAAAGTGACGAAACGGTAATTGGGCATCAAAGGATTGAATTTTTCCCGATGCTTTGCCTGGCCCGTCGCCGATGCCGTGCTGATCGTCCGCCCGTGGAAACTCTGATCCGTAGATATGACGTCCAGCCGGCCTGTCGCCTTCCGTGCCAGTTTGATAACGGCATCATTGGCTTCTGCACCGCTGTTGGAAAAGAAAACACGCGTCAGATTTGACGGCAATATTGTACTCATCAAGTCGAGAAGGCCGGCCCTGGCGGGCGAGTAGGTCAAACCTGAATTGGGATTCTGTACGATCTTCCGACCCTGTTTTTCCAGGGCTTCTATAATCACCGGATGGGCATGGCCAAGGCATGTGACGCCCCAACCGGCCGTAAAATCCAGATACTTCCGCCCCTCTTCGTCCCAGCAGTAAACCCCTTCGCCGCGCTCAATGGATATCGGTATTTTCTTAAAAAAAGGGATTGAATGCTTGTCTTCAATTTCCATAGTTCTTGCTGTCGTCATTTTAAAAACCTCCTTGTTTAAGATTACAGGATGGGATCAGGAGCCAAACCGCAATGAAGTTGATTCATGACGATTTGGCCTCCATTCCTAAACCCAGGATTCAACGATATTGATTTATCTCATCTCTGAGGCGCATCGTCTCTGCCCGCGCAGCCCCTGAAAATTCTTCGTCTTTTCCGGCATAAATAATGCTACGGGAGGAATTGATGATCATCCCCTCCCCTTTCCGGTCCCTGCCGTTTGTGACGGCCTGCTCCACATCGCCGCCCTGGGCGCCGATTCCGGGAACGAGTAAAGGCATTTCACCGCAGATATGGCGGATTTCCTTCAATTCCCGAGGGTAAGTAGCGCCCACGACAAGCAGGACATTGCCGTTTTCGTTCCAATCCTTTACGGCTTTCGTGGCAACAATCCGGTAGAGTTTTTCTCCATTCACCTCCAGGTCCTGTATATCGACGGCGCCTGGATTGGATGTTCGGCATAGTATGATGACGCCCTTTTCTTTCCTTTCGAGATAGGGTTTAAGCGAATCACCGCCCAGGTAGGCATTTACTGTTACCGCATCGGCCTGATACCGGTCGAAGGCTTCTTTTGCGTAGAGCTCCGCCGTTGCGCCGATATCGCCCCGTTTCGCATCTAAAATAACCGGCACTTCCGGATAATATTGATGGATATAGGCAATCGTCTCTTCGAGATCATCCTCCGCCCGGTTTGCCGCATAGTAGGCAAACTGAGGTTTATATGCGCAAACCAGGTCCGCCGTGGCATCAATGATGGCTTTATTAAAATTAAATATGGGCTTTTCGCCGTCACGAATGTGCAAGGGGATTTTTTCAATGTCCGTATCAAGCCCCACGCAGACCAATGAATTATTTTTCCGCCATACCGCTTCGAGTTTTTCGACAAATTTCATGCTTTGAGCTTCTCCCACTTTTGTATTTCACCCGGAACAACCTCGAATAACGGATGGGCTGCGGGCATTTCAATATTTTCATATTCCCGAAACAGGTCCGGCGATCGCTTCTCTAATTTATTTTTCAGGTGTTGCCATTCATAGAGAAGCTGCCCGTCCGTTTCGATAATTTTTACATCCGCCCTTTCCTTTTTAATTTTCAATCGATCAAAACAATATCCCCGACGGCACGCTTCGTCATAAACCACTGAAAGATACTCAGAGATTGCCTCAAATGGTTTTTTTTGTGTGCGGAATCTCTCAAGCTGAGGGTGTTTCCGATAACCTTTTGTCATCCCGGTAAGAACGGCCTGTGCCAGCAAAGCTTCACGCCAGACGGCGATTAGTCCCTGCCTGTCGAGATAACGCGGATGAACCGTCCAGATTCTCATCTATTAATCTATTCACCACCGCTGTCAATGATTCTTTTTTTGTTGTGTAATTACCACAATATGTTACGCAATAACATACTAAAAAAATATTTTTTACATTCAATGAATCATCATTTAATAAAGTTCATTGACTTTGCTGTTCATTTTTCTGTATCTTGGGCTAACCAATTCTTTTAAGGAGGAGACTGGTCAGATGAAAGCAGAAACGACGCCCCTTACGATCGCCAAATCCAATGAGGAAATTGCCATTATCCCTAAAATGGCCAATCGTCACGGCCTTATCGCAGGCGCCACGGGAACCGGAAAAACCGTCACCCTACGGACCCTGGCCGAGCAGTTCAGCTCTATAGGCGTCCCCGTCTTCATGGCCGACGTGAAAGGCGATCTGTCCGGCCTTCCTTATCCGGGCGGCGAAAACGTCCGCATCACGGAACGAATCGAAAAATTGAGTCTTAAAGATTTTGTTTTTCAGGGCTATCCCGTCATGTTCTGGGATGTATTCGCTGAACAGGGACATCCCGTGCGCACCACGGCATCTGAAATGGGTCCTCTGATTCTGAGCCGCATTCTTGGCCTGAACGATATCCAAAGCAGCGTCCTGACGTTGGTATTCAAAGTGGCGGACGACAGCGGCCTGCTTCTTCTGGACCTGAAAGACCTGCGCGCCATGATTCAGCATGTCGGTGAGCAGGCTTCACAATTGCAGAAGCAATACGGCAACATTTCCGCAGCCAGTATCGGCGCCATTCAGCGGAGCCTTCTTAATCTTGAAGAACAGGGCGGTGATCGTTTTTTCGGCGAGCCGGCCCTCAACCTCGCCGACATGATGCAGACCGACGCATCCGGGAAGGGTTTCATCAATATATTAGTCGCCGATCGCCTGATGCAGTCACCAAAGCTTTATGCCACGTATCTTTTGTGGATGCTCTCCGAGCTTTTCGAGGATATGCCCGAAGTAGGCGATCCGGAAAAACCCAAATTCGTGTTCTTCTTTGATGAAGCCCATCTTCTGTTCAATGACTCATCCGGGGAACTGATTGAGAAAATCGAGCAGGTCGTCCGTCTGATTCGCTCAAAGGGAATCGGCGTTTACTTTATCACTCAGAATCCTCTTGATCTGCCGGATACGGTTTTGGGTCAGTTGGGAAATCGCATTCAGCATGCCCTTCGCGCCTTTACACCAAAGGATCAGAAGGCGGTCAAAGCGGCGGCGGAGACCTTCCGCTCCAATCCCAAACTCAATGTCTCCAAAGTCATCACGGAACTGGAGGTCGGCGAGGCCCTTGTGTCGGTGCTGGATTCCAAGGGGGCGCCGACTCCCGTTGAACGTGCCTATATCTGCCCTCCCCACAGCCGTTTGACGCCCCTGTCGCCGGAAGAGAGAAACGGCATTATCAGAAAATCGCTTGTTTTCGGTTATTACGAAAAGTCGGTCGACCGCGAATCTGCCTACGAAATCTTAAAGGAAAAGGCCGCACAAAAGGAACAGGTCCTGCAAGAGGTTGCGGAACAGAAAAAGCAGACAAAAGCCCTGCCATCGCAGACAGGAATCTTGGTTTCGGCAGTCGCAAAAAGCGCCGCACACGCCATCGGCAGCCAGGTCGGCAGGCAGATTATCAGAGGGATATTGGGGTCTCTCTTCAGCGGGAAAAAATGATCCCGCGAAATATTTCTTGACTTGCCTCTGTCATTTACTTAATGTGCATCTTACACTAAATACTATCAAGGAGGATGCTATGAAGAAAATCGTTTTATTTGTAAGTATTTTTTTATTTGTTGCATCAATGGCCTTCGCAGCAGCACCGAAGAGCTACCAGGTGACCGGTCCCGTTCTTGAGATTGCCGATGATATGATTATTATAAAAAAAGGCAAGGACAAATGGGAAATCGCCAAGGATAAGAACACAAAAGTTACGGGCGATCTCAAGGTTGGAGCGAAGGTAACGATCAGTTACAGGATGTCGGCATCAGACATCGAAGTAAAGGACAAGAAAACAAAGAAGACAAAAAAATAAACCTGTACGGCACAGTGCAAATCACTTTTAAAGGGCGCTCTTAAAAGCAGCGCCCTTTTTTATTGTTATTGACAAAATCGGACGGGTTTGAAATTGATAAGGCCATGACATTGCCGGTAATAAAAGAAATGGCACAGCAACGCCTTGCGGGACGGATTTCAGAGATTCTCAGAGGCCCTCGCTATCCTGAAAAGGAGTTTACCCTTTCAGGTTGCACGTATAACGACGTCTATCAGATGGCTTGTGCCCTGAAGTCTTCCTTCTCATCCCTGAATTTTGGAAATCATCCCGTCTGTCTTTGCACAGAAAGCAAGGCCGTTATGGCCGCATCGCTGCTGGCCCGTCTTTCCGGAGGCCCTCCCCTTATCTTTCCCTATGCCCAGACAGACCATGTCCTTTCCGAAATGCATCAATTAACTGGATTCCGATTTGCCATTGCCGATACGAAGAAGGCGCTTCCGGAAGGCGTGGAATCTGTTTTACCGGATCGGTCATCAAGGTGTGAGCTGGAGCTTGTTGACGAAGCAGTAGTTCATCCGGATAAAGAGTTGTTAAGCCTTTTTACCGGGGGCTCGACAGGCACACCCAAATTTTGGTCAAAAACCGTAACAAATCTATTCGGTGAAGCGCTTTATCTTTCAGAAAAGTATGATATTACCCAAGATGATCGCGTCGTCGCAACGGTATCGCCATACCATATTTATGGACTGTTATATTCAGTCCTTGTCCCTTTGGTGTCATCCGCCGGAGTCGCTGACGACATTTATACGTTTCCCCATGAGATTATCTCGGCAATCGGAGCATACGCGGCGACCGTATTAGTGGGCGTGCCCATGCATTACAGGGCGTTAGGTTCCCGCAAAATTCCCGGGAATTCCTTAAGGATCGCCTTTTCATCGACGGGGGCACTTGCCGAGACAGATGGGGATGCGTTTTACAAGAAAAATGGGGTCGGCATTGTCGAGATATACGGCTCCACGGAGACAGGCGGAATAGCCACCCGGTGCCGGGCTGAAGGAGAAAACTATTTTGTTCCTTATGACCATCTTGAGTGGAAGATCATCGAGGATCGTCTTCATGTCCTATCGGAATTTATTTCCCCTGAAATCGAAAGAGAACAGGACGGCTTTTTTAAAACCGGAGACAGGGTGCAGAGCGATGGCCATACCGGCTTTATGCTCCTCGGCCGGACAGATGACATTATCAAAGTAGGCGGCAAAAGAGTTAATCTTGAAGAAATCCGTAACAAACTCAACACGATTCCGGGCGTCAGAGACTCTTTTGTCATATCCCTACCGGTTCGTACGGGGAGGCAGAATGTGGTTGCTGCTGTTGTGGAAGGAAAACCGGACAGAACGCATCTCAGGCAATCTCTTGCCCATATGCTGGAGCCTTATGCTATGCCGAGGAGCATCAAATTTGTCGATAAAATACCCGTTACAGCAAGCGGAAAATATGACCGGCAGGCCATTGAACAGCTGTTTCGAACGAAGTTGTAGATTGTCAGCGATTTTCTTTTCCGAAGGCGCGTGATGCCAGTCGGCGGTCTCTCATCTTGAAGGTTTTATCCGCCATCTCCTTTTTTACCACCTGCAGAAAGAGTTTGAACATTTTCTCTTCCTGAGATTCTTTGTTGTAGAAGGCATCCCATGCTTCATAAAGGATTTCCTGCAGCCTCTCCGGAGAAAAGTGTTTCGGATAATAGACGACCTTGTCTGCGGAATAATCGTCCCAGTCGTAGGAAAATATTCGACGCTGCTGCTTAAGTTCATCAAAGGCTGTTGTATGGGGAAATGGCGTCAGGACGGTAAACTCTGCCATATCAAGGTTGATTTCCAAAAGAAAATCGATGAGCCGTTTAATATAATCTTCCGTATGATGGTCAAGGCCAAGGAGGATGGTGCCTTCAACGCCGATGCCGTAATCATGATACCGGTCAATCCTCTCCTTAATGTAGTCCGACGTATCAAATATGGCTTGATACACATACCATGCGCCTGCCTGGGCAGCCAAATCGAGAATTTCAGGTTTGTCCTCAATCGGATGGCAGCACCAGTGCTTCTTTAACGGAATCATTTCCCGAAACAGGTCCATTTCCCATTTAGCATCCTGGGCAAGCGAATTATCGACAATAAATAACCGGTTGTTATCGATGCCGGCCATCTCCTCAATGGCCTTGTCAATGGGACGGGGCCTGAATTTTCTTCCGCCTAGATACGCCACGGCGCATGGATAACAATGGAAACGGCATCCCCTTGAGGCATGCACCAAATCCACCATCTGGACGCCCCGGAAGTTATACAGATCCTTTTTCAGGAGATCTCGCCGTGCAGTTCCGACGAGTTCAATAGCCGGTTGGTCATTCATATAATCGTAGACTTTTTGGAGCCGGCCTTTGTCAAAGTCGGAAAAGACCTTTTCCATCCGGCTTTCGGCCTCACCGAGAAAAACGGAATCGGCATGAAGCATGGTTTCTTCGGCATGGATCATGGTCGCAATTCCGCCAAAGATCACCTTGATTCCTTTTTCCCGGAAGGCGTCTGCGATTTCCCAACCGCGTTTGGCCTGAATCGTCAGCATCATGGAAATACCGACAAAATCGACGGCGGCATCAAAGTCGATGTCTTCCAGATTTTCGTCGACAAACTGGATTTCCACATGATCCGGCACCGCTGCGGCAAAAACAACGGGACCGTGAGGGGGCAGGTGAAATTCCGTTTGCCTTTTAAGTTTCTGCCACTTTGGATAAATGAGTAAAAATTTCATCGGATGTTCCTGATAATCCTTCCGGCCGATTTGCCTGCAAGCTAAGGCGCGATGGCATATCAAATCTTCTACGTTGACAGCTTGTCCTGTCCTTGTGCCGCGTACTTCCAGAAATACATATTGAAAATTAAACGGGATGAATATATATCAACCGCAACTATATTTCAATATATCCATGAAGTTAATTCTCATTGAAGGAAAGATATGCAAGGTATGGAAAAACTGATTGATGAGCTTAAGCACAAAATCGTCAGCTCCCTGAATCTGATCGATATCCAACCGGAGGATATCGGCAACGATGATCAGCTTGTCGGAGGTGATCTCGGAATAGATTCCATTGATATACTGGAGATGGTTATCGTGATTGAAAGGGATTACGGCGTCGCCATCGATAACAAGGAGATCGGTCAACAAGTCTTTAAATCCCTGGCGACGCTGGCGGAGCATATCTATCAGCATTCTCCGAGGCTTTCAACTTGATCGGCAATCGCGTCTATATTTCAGGTATGGGCATTATCAGCCCCCTTGGCATTGGGGTCCTTGAGACGAAAGACGCCATTCTTAAAAACAAGGTGGGCATTCGTCCCATCAGTCTTTTCTCCGTAGCAAAAAACAAACCACTTCCGGTGGGAGAGGTTCCGGTAGTCTTCGAAGCGGACCCGATTCCCCGAACGCATGCCTTGGCGAGAATTGCTGCGGCGCAGGCAATGGAAGGTTGTCTGGAGCCTCCGGATGCCGTTGTTCTGGGAATAACAACCGGTGGCATGCTGACCACGGAGGACCTTCTCAGACAAAAAGAAACAACGCCGGCAGCCTTTCAATATCACTCTCTCACATCCGTTACAGAGGATATCGCCCGCCGATACCATTGCACCGGACCGGTTGTTACCGTATCAACGGCGTGTTCATCAAGCGCCGTAGCCATCACCATTGCTCTCGAGATGATAAGAACCGGTATGGCAGGCCGCGTCCTCGCCGGCGGAGCGGATTCCCTGTGTCGTTTGACCTACTATGGTTTTCATTCTTTGCAGCTCATTGACCCGGACGGCGCTCATCCGTTGGATAAAAACAGAAGGGGCATGTCCGTAGCAGAGGGCGCCGCCATGCTTTTATTGACTGCCGACCGGCCTCACCATGCCGTCGCAGAGATCCTTGGAGCAGGTTTATCTTGCGACGCTTATCATCCCACGGCGCCTGAGCCCGAAGGGAAAGGCGCCCTTTCAGCCATGCAGGCCGCTCTTGACGACGCGGGAATTTTGTATTCGGATATTGATTACATCAATCTCCATGGAACCGGAACACGGGATAATGATCTTGCCGAGGCAAGGGCGATAAACGCCCTCTTTTTAAATAAAATGCCCATTGTATCATCCATCAAAGGTGCGTCCGGGCATCCCCTTGCTGCTGCCGGGGCGATTGAGGCCGTGGTTTCGGCAATCGCTCTTTCCGACCAACGGGTTCCCGGAAATGTCGGGTGCCGTGAGCCTGATCCTGAACTAAATTTAAACCCTGTTCTCCAACCGACAAAGACGAGCCTTACCACCGTACTTTCCAATTCTTTCGGGTTTGGCGGCAATAATGCCTCTCTGGTCATGGGAACGCCGCGATCAAGCGGACAATCCGCGGCTGCGGCAGGCCGGGCAAAGCCCATGAAGGTTCTGGGAAGCGCCTGTATTACCGGCGCCGGGGATACACATAAAACAATGGAAATGATCTATGCGGGAAAACCTTGCAGCGGCATAATTTCCCTGGAAGAGATATCGAAAAACCTCGCCGCAGCAGGCGTCCGGCGTCTGAAACGCCTGCCCCGGCTCGTATTATCCCTGGCAACGTCGGCCCATGAGAATTCGCAAAGAGCAGATACACCCTCATCGGTTTTTCTGGGTACGGGCTGGGGCGCACTTTCTGAAACCTATGATTTCCTGTCTCGATTGTATGAAACAGATGAACAATTTCCCAGCCCCATCGATTTTGTCGGGTCCGTGCATAATTCGCCTGCCGGTCAGATTGCCATGAAGTTTCAGGCAACTGGTCCTAACATCACGACAACCGGCGGGGACTATTCCTTTGAGCAATCCATGATGACGGCATCCCTCCTTTCCGGGAAAACCGATGCCCCATTTCTTCTGATCGGCGCGGATGAATCCCATCATAAACTTTCCTGCCTGCTTGACAGGTCCGTCTCTGCCGGCGAAATCCTTTCGGATGGCGGGGGCGCCCTTTATCTGTCCCCTGAAGATAAAACCGGCGGATTATACATCAATCTTAACCATTACCAGATGGCGACAGATATTCCCGGTGTCATCCCATCTCTCATCCAGAGTCTGGGCGGCGCGGAACGGATCAGAGAGCGGTACGGCGTGCTTCTGGCGGGTATTCCCGGTGCTTTTAGAAAACAGTCTGCAGCGCAGTTAAGTGAGTTTCTCACGTCTACAAATTTTCAAAAGCCGGTCATTGATTACAGAAAACTGACGGGAGAGTTTGCCTCGGCGTCTGCTGTGGCCGCCGTTCTGGCGATAAATTTTCTGAAACAGGGAACGATTCCCGGGTGGCTTCTCAAAGGAGAGAATCTCCCTCTTCATGGCAAGGGCGCTCTTATCATCGGGTTGGGGAGTTTTATCACAGCCATGGAAGTGATATGGCAATGAATGTTCTCCTGATTTCAACAAATCGGCTTACGGTGCCCTATCCTGTTTATCCGTTGGGACTTGATTATGTGGCCGGAGCTATTGCACATAGACACAGGGTGCGAATTGCCGATATGAATATACTCCGTGACGCCTTTTCTCTCGAGGAGATCATCAGGGATTTTTCACCGGCCGTTATTGGGATTTCCCTCAGGAATATTGACACGGCCGACTCCGTTGATCCAAGGGCTTTTATTGATGAATGCGCTGATATCGCACGGGTAATAAAGCAATGCTCCGCAGCGATTCTTGTTTGCGGCGGAAGCGGTTTCACTTTATTCCCCAAAGAAATACTGAAAGCCATGAACGCGGATTACGGGATTATCGGTGAAGGAGAGCGTTTACCCCTGTTGCTTGATGCCCTGGAACGCGGGGAGGATGTAGCGGACATTCCCGGGGTTGTGATGATCAATTTCCAAAATCGCATCCCGGAACCCTGGGACAGAGAACCTGTCCGAGACTTTCAAAAGGAATATTCTCACCTTCCGTTCTATCTCAAAAAGGGGGGCATGCTGAATCTCCAAACCAAGCGGGGGTGTCATTTCAAATGTATCTACTGTTCTTATCCCCATATCGAGGGTCGAAATCTCAGATTCGTATCACCGGAAAAAGTCGCTGAAACGGCCATCAAACTGCAGGAGGCCGGGGCAAAGTATCTTTTTATTACAGACTCCGCATTCAATGCCGACATCCCGCAGAGTATCGCCGTGGCTGAGGCATTTAAAAAGGCCGGCCTCTCTATACCCTGGGGGGCGTTTTTCGCTCCTGTCAAACTGCCCGATCATTATTTCCGGATCATGGCCGATGCAGGAATGACTCATGTTGAATTCGGCACCGAATCCCTATCTGATGTCATGCTGACGTCTTATCGGAAGCCGTTTTTGACCGCTCATGTTTTTGAAACCCACAAGCAGGCTGTAAATGCAGGTGTGCACGTCGCGCACTACTTCCTTTTGGGAGGCCCGAAAGAAAGCCCGGACACCGTAAATGAAACACTTTTGAATGTGGCTGAATTAAAGAAATCCGTTTTCTTTTTTTTCTGCGGCGTGCGCATTTATCCCCATACGGAATTGTATGATCTGGCATTAAAAGAGGGGAGCCTGTCTGAATCGCCCGATATTCTGAATCCGGTGTTTTATTCTCCAATGCTGATTGATCCAGATAAGATCGTCCGCTGTGTTGAAGAACAGGCAAAATCCCATTCCAACTGGGTGGTCGGCTCCGGCGGGAAAAAGACGGCAAAAATCGTCGGCAGGATGCATGATCGTGGCCATATCGGACCGCTTTGGGATTTACTGATTTCATAAAAGCTCCCATTTCAATTGGAAATATGTCCCCCTCGCTGTCCTTGACCCATTCGGAAAATCATGCTAAGAAAATTTCCCGTTACGCATCCCACTATACTTTTGACGGTCTATTCATATGAAAAAGGATCAGGTTCCACAGGATGATGCCAATCTGTTAGAAGGACGCACCCGTGATGTCTGTTACGCCGTTGATGAAAAAGGCAACTACGTCCAGGTGCTGAGCACGGGATGGGAACCGAAAAGTGTCGCCCTGCTGCAGGCTTGGAAAGAAATCAATGCGCAGGTGGATGAGGCCGTTCATCTCGTCAAAACAGAAAAAGCCAGTCCTCTTGCCTTTTTTATGGCCAAATGCATGTTCGATGTCAAGCTCCTTTCCGACTATACGGATATTCCGAAGCGAAAGATAAAGTCTCACCTGGATCCCGAACAGTTCAACCATCTTGATGAAGCAACCCTGATGAAATATGCCGAGGCGTTCAACATAACACCGGATGAACTGGTAAACTGGCAAAAACAGACGGATTCGCCCCCCGGTTCCGGCGGTAAATCATGACCCTTGATTTCAAGCATAGTCAAGCGGCCCATTGTGAAAACGGCGTTACATCGAATCTCCTGAGATATTACGGCGTGGATGTCAGTGAGGCCGTGATCTTCGGCATCAGTTCCGGATTGTTTTTTGCGTACTTGCCTTTTCTCAAAGTAAACGGATTGCCAATTACGTCCTTCCGCCCCTTGCCCGGCATGATTTTCCAGCGGACAGCGACTAATCTCGGCATCAAAGTTTATCGCAAAAAATTCCGCAATAAAGAAGACTCGATGGCGGCCCTCGACAAGGCCCTCGATGCCGGCATCCCCGTAGGCCTGCAGGTCGGCGTCTTTAATCTGACCTATTTCCCCAAACCGTACCGATTTCATTTTAATGCCCACAACATCGTTGTCTTCGGCAAAGAAAACGGCCACTACATCATCAGCGATCCCGTCATGGAAACGGTTGAATCCCTGTCTTATGAAGAGCTGTTGCGGGTTCGCTGGGCCAGGGGCGCCTTAGAACCCAAAGGGCAGATGTATTATCCTCTGAAGGTGCCGGCCAAAATCGATGTAGCCCCCGCCATCCGCAAGGGGATCAAAAAGAACTGCCGCGATATGCTGACGATTCCCGTTCCTCTTTTCGGTATCAAGGGTATACGGTATTTATCCAAAAAGATAAAAAAATGGCCGGAGCAGTTAGGCGACAATAAGGCAGCACTCTATCTGGGACAGCTCATTCGGATGCAGGAAGAGGTCGGCACGGGCGGCGCGGGTTTTCGTTTTATTTATGCGGCCTTTCTCCAGGAAGCCGCCGCCATCCTTCACAACAACCGTCTGCTGGATATTTCGCAAGCCATGACCGACACCGGCGACCGATGGCGGGATTTTGCGGTGATAGCCGGCAGAATCATCAAAAAGCGCAGCGGCGAAGGAGAATCCTATGCGATATTGTCTAACATTCTCGCTGAAATCGCCGAGCGGGAGCGCGCCGTTTTCTCCGAATTAAAAAAATTTATCCCATGACCGATTCATCCCTGATACAGGTATCCGGCTTGAGAAAGATTTACCGGGGGGCGGAAATGCCGGCCGTCGATAACTTGAGCTTCGTTGTTCATGAAGGCGACATTTTCGGCTTATTGGGACCTAACGGCGCGGGGAAATCAACGACCATCATGGCCCTTTGCGGACTCCTTAAGATCAATGCGGGAAGCATTCAGATTTTTGGCCTCAGTATCAATCAAAAGGGGGCTGAGATCAGGAAGCTCATCGGCGTTGCGCCCCAGGAGATCGCCCTTTTCCCCATGCTGACGGCTTATGAAAACCTCGCCTACTTCGGCCGGATGTATGGTCTGGACAGGGCAACAATTCGCCAAAGGGTAGATCATTTATTAGAAGATTTCGGTTTGAAGGAAAAAGCAAAAGTGCGCGTCGCCCATTTTTCCGGGGGAATGAAGAGGCGGCTCAATCTGATTGCGGCGCTTCTTCACCGACCGCGTCTACTGATCCTTGACGAACCGACATCGGGGGTGGACGTGCAATCACGAAAGATGATTCTTGATTATCTGCTCTCACTGCAAGCGGAAGGCGTCACCATCATCTACTCATCCCATCTGCTCGACGAAGCGGAGAATCTCTGCTCATGGTTTTCCATCCTCGATGAGGGACGACTGATTGCGGAAGGGAAATTGAAGGACATGCCGGCTATGAACAGCGGCAGCCGGAATCTGGAGCAGTTGTTCCTGGAACTCACCGGCAAGAGGACGCGCGATTGAAAATACTGGCAACCATCAGGAAGGAGTTTCTCCTGCTTGTACGCGATGCGGGCGGCATAACCCTGATTTTTCTCATGCCCCTGGCCCTGGTCATCGTCATGGCTCTCATCCAGAACAATACGATTGACGAGTTTCTCGAGACAAAGTTGGAGGTCCTTCTGGTCGATGAGGATCGTGACGCGCTGGGCGCTGAACTTGAACGCGCCTTTCGTGCGTCTCCCAATATCCGTTTGATCAAACAAGTGGACCATGAAGCCCTGACAGCCGAAACGGCGCGCCGGCTGGTCCAGCGCGGAAAATACAAAACGGTGGTGATCATTCCGAAGGATGCCGGCGCCATGCTGCAAAGAAAAAACAAAAACGCCGTCGTCCGGCTTTTAGCCCATTATGGTTTAAGTGATAAAAAACCCGTTGCCGATGCGCTGCCCGCCCCGGAAATTCAGATTCTTTTTGATCCGGCAATTAAAGCCAATTTTAAACAAACCCTCACAAGTGCGGTGGAAAAAATTGTTGCGCATGTGCAATCGGATGGGTTAATGGATGAAGTGCAGACGCACATGGGCAAGATGACGAAAAAACCAAAAATCAAAATGGATCTGTCCGACATGATCATTGTACGTCAAGAGAATGCCGTTGAGAACAATAAGCGGGGCATGCCTCCGAATGCCGTACAGCACAATGTTCCTGCGTGGTCCATGTTTGCCATGTTTTTTATTCTGTTTCCCCTTGCAGGAAACCTGATCAAGGAACGCGAAGAAGGAAGCATGCTGCGCTTGCGCCTCATCGCCGGGTCATCCCTTCCAGTCATCAGCGGGAAATTTATTTTTTATTTTTTTGTGTGCCTTCTCCAATTGCTCCTGATGATCGGCGTCGGTCTTTATATCATGCCGCTTCTCGGTATGAGTAAACTTGTAATCGGTACGAATTATCCGGGTCTCCTGCTCGTCGGCTTTTCCGTAGCCATGGCGGCCACAGGATATGGGCTCCTGATCGCGGTTTATTTCAAAACTCCTCAGCAGGCATTGTCCTTCGGCTCAATCTCGGTTGTGATCCTGGCTGCCATAGGCGGCGTATGGGTCCCCGTGTTTCTCATGCCGGAGATGATGCAAAGCATCAGCCCCTACTCTCCCTTAAACTGGGGATTGGAGGCGTTTAACAACCTTTTTTTACGTAATGCCGAAACGGCAGCCGTTTTGCCGGATGTCGCCAGGCTCCTTTGTTTCTCCGGTACAACCTTAGGGGCCGGTATTTTAATTCATAAATCAAGAACTGTATTATAATCATTTCGATGTGATGAAATCATGACGCCAACCATTGAAGAACTGATCCCCCAACTTAAAGCCCAGATTATCGATTGCCTGAATATCGAAGGCATGGACCCGCAGGAACTCGATGCCGACATGCCCCTCTTCGGCGATGTCACCGGCCTCGATTCAATCGATGCCCTGGAGCTGGTTTTGCTGCTCGACAAACAGTATGGCATCAAAATAACCGATTCCAAGAAGGCCCGGAAAATCATGGTCAACATCCGCACCATCGCCGAATACATCCAGGAAAACGCCAAACCATGAGCCGACGGGTCTTCATAACCGGGTACGGCGTCATCTCGGCGATCGGCCGCAATGCTGCAGAAAACTATCAATCCCTCATCCAAAAAAAAAGTGGCTTCGGTCGTTTGGATGTCCTTACGACGGTGCATCGCGATACGATCTTTGCGTGTGAAGTCAAACAAACCGATCATAACTTATGCGACATGGCCGGGGTTTCCATCAGCGAAGGTTACACGCGAACAGCCTTGCTTGCCCTTATTGCGCTCCGCGAAGCGATCGGATCCGCGTCGCTTACCGAAAACGATGTGAGCGATTGCGGCTTTATTTCAGCCACGACCGCCGGAGGAATCCGGGAGCTTGAAACCCATTATGATGATCTTCAGAATCCGCAAAAAACGGGTGATTTTCTGGCCTACCTCGATACGGCCGATCCCGGCGAGCATACGGAACGACTCGCAGACCTATTTCAAATGCGCCGGTATATCGGCACCGTGAGCACCGCCTGCTCATCATCGACGAACGCGATCATGCTCGGCGCGCGACTGATTGCCAATCGCGTGGTAGATCGCATCATCTGTGGCGGCTCGGAGGCATTGAGCAAGGTCACGATCAACGGATTTAATACCCTGATGATTCTCGACAAAGGCCATTGCCGGCCCTTTGACGAGAACCGCAACGGCCTCAACCTTGGGGAGGGCGCTGCCTACTTGGTGCTGGAATCCGATGAGATCCTCAAGCAATCCCGCCGCAGCGGGATTGCCGAATTGCGCGGGTATGCCAATGTCAATGATGCCTTTCATCAGACGGCCTCTTCGCCGGACGGGGCGGGGGCATATACCGCCATGGAGCAAGCGCTTGCCATGTCGGGACTTGGCGTGGCCGATATCGATTATATCAATGCCCACGGCACCGGCACGGGAAACAACGACCTGGCGGAAGGGTTGGCCATCAAGACCTTGTTCGGCCATCAACCGCCGCCTTTCAGCTCCACCAAACCTTATACCGGGCACACCACATCGGCGGCGGGCGGCGTGGAAGCGGTCTTTTGCATGATGGCGCTTCAGCATGACACCCTTTTTCCCAATCTCAACTTTATGGAACCGATGAAGGAAGTCGGCATTAAACCGGTGACGGAGGTCAGACAGCAGGCAGGCCTGAAGAATATCCTATCCAACTCCTTCGGCTTTGGCGGCGGCGCCACGACGCTCCTTTTTTCTAAATGCTTATGAACGATTTTTATATTAATGGCGCCGGCGTGATCTCGCCGCAGAAGACTTACGATGATCAGACGTTTTTATCGGAAATTACGGAATACGCCGATAATGTGCTGACCTGTGTCCTCCCGAATTTTAAGGACTATATCCATCCTTTCCAGTTGCGCAGATTGAGCCGCATGTTGCGGATAGGGTTGGCCGCTGCCGTCATTTGCCTGCGCCAGGCCCAGGTGCAGACCCCCGATGCCATTATCACGTCCACGGGTTCGGGCTTTCAGGACGACACTGCAAAATTTCTCTCCGAAATCCTCACACAGGATGAGCAGCAACTCACGCCGACCTTCTTCATGCAAAGTACGTATAATGCCATGGCCGGCCTGATTGCCCTTTCCGTCCGGTGCCGGGGGTACAACAACACCCATGTCGGCAGAGGATTTGCCTTTGAAAGCGCCTTGGATGATGCCATGATGCTCCTTCATGAAAGAAATGCGCAGAATGTCCTAGTCGGATCATTTGACGAGGTCTCGCCGGTACAATACAATCAATATGCGAGAATGGGTTATTTCAAGAAAGAAAGTGTGTGCAATCTGGACTTGTTTGACACGCAGACATCCGGCACGCTTCAGGGCGAAGGGACGGCCTTTTTCGTTTTGTCCTCTGCACCCGAACCGCATACCCTGTGTCGGCTGAGAAATGTCCGGATGGTATACAAACCTACCGATTACCGGGAACTTGCAAATGCCTTGGATGATTATTTAAGTCAGAACCAATTGGAACATGCCGACATCGACGTTTTTATCAATGGCATAAGCGGCGATAACGCAAGAGATCACTGGAACATGGCAATCCGTCAAGATCGTATGAAGAGCGCAACCGAAGTGCGTTTCAAACACCTGACCGGCGAGTATGCCACGGCTTCCTCCTTTGCCCTCTGGCTGGGCGCCATGATTCTGAAAACACAGCAGATACCGGATGCCGTTCTCGTAAAGCCCGCCGTACTGCCCGCAACAATGAATACCGTCCTCATCTGCAACCACTTTCTATCCAGGAATTATTCTTTTATGCTGCTGGAAAGGGCAACAACCAGTTGCTGAAAAACGCTCATCTGCCGACAATTCATGATCCGCCTGTCTGCACGCATGATTGGGATGGTATTCTACACCATACATCACGGATGAGCACTCTCAACTGCCTCCCAACTAAGATTACCTCTATCACGACCCAGAGTACTCCTGGGACGATTACATCCAATCATAACGCTTTGACAATTTGAAGAATCATTTGAGGCGTGGAGGACAGGTCTGTCCCCATGAAGCTAGAAAAATCCTTCGTGGCGGGTAAATTAATAAATAATGAGCAGATTTGTCATAAATTCGTACGGTGCTAAACGACTCTCACCCAATATTATGCTTCAAACATTCTTCCAATATCCAATTGACATACAAATTTTCTCTTCATATACTCCCGCTACAAAAAAGCAAGTTATTTATAAAAAAAGAGGACGCATCAGGAAAGTAAAATCCTGGCTGTCTTTCTTCCAAAATAAATGAAAACCAAAGGGGGGTAGATTACTCTTTTAAAACTTAGGGGAAATATGATCGTCAAAATTTTAGGTGCTGAATCTTTGGGGGTTCGCGGGCTTTCCTGCTTAGTTGAATTGAAGAACCGTAAAATATTCATTGATCCCGGCATCGCTTTAGGCTGGTCTCGTCATGGGTTTTTGCCGCATCCTTTCCAAATTGCTTTCGGAAAGAACGTTAAAAAGAAAATTATTGAAAAATTAAAAGATGCCAGCGATGTCATTATCAGCCATTTTGATGGAGATCACTGCCCTTTATCCAATCCGAATCCTTATCAGTTAGGAATTCAGGAGGTAAAAAATAGTTTATCCCATTGCCGAATCTGGTCCAAGGGACCGGATCATTGCCCGCCGACACAGCAAAGAAGAAGAAAAGATTTAGCTGAAAGCATAGACAAAGATTTGCCAAATGCCGAAGGGCTGAAAGAAGGACCTCTGGAATTCTCTTTTCCTATACCCCATGGGCAGCAAGGCAAAGAAGAAAACAGCGTCATGATGACCAGGATTGAAGAGGATGGAGAAACCTTTGTCCATGCCTCGGATATTCAGCTTCTGGATGCAAATACGATCGAGAAGATTTTGGCCTGGCAACCCCATATTGTTTTAGCATCCGGACCTCCTCTTTATCACTATTCTTCTTCGTTATTTCAAATACAAAGGGAAAATGCCTGGGAAAATGCAATGAAGCTGTCGCAGAATGTT
>JAFGHS010000171.1 GCA_016930075.1 Deltaproteobacteria bacterium | reverse complement strand
TATTTTATTCATCAGTACCGTATGGCCGGAATACGGATAATCATCCAATTCATCCATGTCATGAACCAGTCCGGCTCTTAATGGATTTAAATGAATATAACGAACCAATTCGATGAGATAAGTATCTTCCTGACATAAAATGGATTTGAAGCGATTTTGAAACAGATGTCCATGTCTTCGGTGAGTTCGGTTGTACCAGATGGCATAACCTGTCAGTAAGCGTCTCATGACCGTAGAGATGGTTGTATGGCCGGTCCGCACCAGTAAATGGAAATGATTCGGCATCAACGACCACGCAAAACAAGTCGTTGACGTATCTTCAAGAATCTCACCGATTCTCTTCAGGAATTGCTCCCTGTCTGCGTCATTGTCAAATATCTTTTTCCGTTCAATGCCGCGAACCATTATATGATGTACGGCGCCCGCTGCATCGATGCGTGATTGTCTTGGCATGATGCTTCTGTATTATCCCTTCCAGTATTTGTCAAGAAATTAGTTAATTAGTTAACAGCGTCCCCCTATTCCTATTCGACGGCGCCGGCCCGGACCAGGGTGCCGCCGTCCAGCGGGATGATCGTGCCCGTCAAATAAGCGCCGGCCCTGGAGCTCAGGAAGATCGCCAGACCGGCCGCGTCCTCCGGCGAGCCGATTCTCTTGAGAGGGATCCTTTCTTCCATCGCTTTCCGGACTGCCTCGTTTTCTGTGACAAAGGCCATCATTTTGCTTGGGAAGGCCCCGGGGGCGATGGCGTTGACGGTGATCCAGTCCTTGGCAAACTGAGACGCCCAGTTTTGCGTCATGTGATGGACGGCGGCCTTGCTGGGGCCGTAGGAAAAGGCGACGCCGCCCGTCGAGAACCCGGCGATGGAGCCCAGATTGATGATTCTCGCCGGATCTTCGAAGGAGCCGGCTTTTTTCAGAAGCGGCAACAACTCCCGCGTGACAAAAAACGTTCCCTTCACATTGATGTTGAGGACCCGGTCCCACGCTTCGTTGGAAAATTCCTCAAAAGGCGCGCCCCAGGTGGCGCCGGAATTATTGACGAGGATATGAAGTTTCTCTTCCCGGGCCTTGACCGCATCGCCCAGCTTTTTTGCCCCCGCTTCCGTGGACAGATCGGCGGGGATGGCGATGCATTCCCCGGATTTGGACAGCTCTTTTGCCGCCGCCTCCAGATCCGACGCCTTGCGCGATGAAATATACACCCTGACCCCTGCTTCAACGAAACCCTTGGCGATCATATATCCGATGCCCCGGCCCCCGCCTGTCACAACGGCCACTTTGCCTTTGATGTCAAATAGATTTTGCATGATTTGCTCCTTTATTGAATATTGACTGCCGGGAATTATTTACATGCCGCGGCAGAACGTTTTGATGAAAATATTTCCACCCGCTCCTTGCTTTGTGACCTTTGAATTTTGTCATTTCGAGGAGTTCCGCTGAAGCGGGACGATGAGAAATCGTAGCGATTTGGAATTAAAAAGATTTCTCCCTGCGGTCGCAATGACAGAAATTCAGAATTATTCAAAGGCGTCGCTTCCTGAAAGCCTGATTTGTGTGTTCATATCAGAATACAATCGGAAAGTCATCCGATGTGTTGGCGTTCATGCCGATTTTCCCGCGGGCTGCGACGCAATGACAAGCATCTCAAAATCTTCCGTTGTCAGGGCGTCGGCCCTTGAAAATGCCCCTAGTCTTGCCCCTAAAATCCCCACGGTTTCAAATCCGAGCGATTTCAAAAGCCAGGTGATTTCGGAGGGTACATAATACCGTTCGCTGCATTGCAGTTCCTTTTCATTCCCTGAATCATCGGCAAAAAGCAGCGTGCTGTGATCGCGGAACGTCATCAGGTCAAACGACATATCGGCGCAGGATGCATTGCCTTCTTTGGCCGCCGCATCGAGAAAGTCCTTGACGGAATGGAAGAGGGGGAACAGGCCGTTTAAGGTTGTGAAGATTAACTTTCCTCCCGGCTTCAGGGCCCTGGCGGCGCTCTGAAGAATCTGGAAATTCATCTCATCCGTTTCCATAAGCGGAAATCCCCCTTCACACAGCATAATGGCCAGGTCGAATTCATGCGAGAAAGGAAGATTCCGGGCGTCCTGTTTTTGAAAATCAATTTGTACCTTTTGATCGGCCGCCTTTTCCCTGGCCCGCCGTAATTGCCCCTCCGATAGATCAACGCCGCAGACGGTGTATCCTCTTTTGGCCAATTCGATGGAGTGCCTGCCCGTGCCGCACCCGATATCCAGGATTTTCAGGGTTTTGTCATAGCCGATTTCCTTCTCGATGAAGTCGCATTCGCCCATCGTCCCCTGGGTGAAGACTTCCTCATCATATTTCTTCCCGTAGTTTTCAAATAATTCTTCGTACCATTGCTTCATGTTGGTTTACTCTTTTAAAGTTTTTCTATCTTGGCTCCCGGGATTTTTTCAAAATCGCGGATGTTGGTTGTGGCTATTGTATAGTCCAGGGAAATGGCCGTAGCAGCGATGATGAGATCGTGGGCGCCAACCGTAAATCCCTTCTGGGCAAGGGCAGCCCATATCCGTGCATAGATACGGCTTATTGTCAGATCAAATGGGAAAACCGGGAATGATTCAATCACTTTTTCCACAAAGGCTTGTCTCCTGAATTTTCGCTCTTCCGTATTTGCCCGCTCCACGCCATGTAACAGCTCGGCTGCCGTAATGACGCTGACACCAAAGGGTTCTTCGACGTGATCGGCGATGAGGGTCTCAACGGATGCACGGCTGCGCTCGATAGCGATGATTGCCGAGGTATCGAAGATTATTCCCATGGATTTTCCTCTCCTACGGGAGGCTGTTCTTTGATGGCCCCGGCGACATCTCTTGCGAATGCCTCGCTGTCATCTCCGAGACGGGGAAGGGTTTCCATAATGCCTCTTAAGTCGGCAAGCTTTTTTTGTTTCATTGTATCCATGGCCGGTCCGATGATGGCCACTGGTTTTCCGCCTTTCAGGATTGTGTATCGCTCGCCTCGATACCGGATTCCATTGAGCAACTCTGAAAAATTACGGGCAGCGTCTGTTACGGTGATCGTCCGTGTCATAATGGCCTCCTGTAAAATCTGATAATCGGATTTTATGATAATCAGAAATGAAAAGCAAGATTTTACTCCAGTACTTCTTACCATCATGGTTGACATGGACCACCGGTTCTCTTATAGTGGCGAGGCTTTGAATTGTAAGGATATACTGTATGGATAAAAAACCCCTCATCGGGCTCAACATGTCATTGTCGTCAAGAGGCGCTTATGGAAGGGCGGCTCTGTCTGTGCCGTCGGCTTACACGGACGCGGTTGCGGGGGCCGGCGGTCTGCCGGTCTGCCTGCCGCTTAGTATGGGCCGGGATGCGCTGCGCCGTCTGTCCGGGATTCTGGACGGCATGGTTTTTATCGGCGGAGCCGATTACCGGCCGGATAACTTCGGTGGCCATGCACAGCCGGAAGATGAACTGATCCTGGAGCCCCAGGATCGTTTCGACGTGGCCCTGGCCAAGATGATATTGGAGGATACGGAGCTTCCCGTTCTCGGCGTCTGTGGCGGATGTCAGCTCATCAACATTGCCCTGGGCGGCGCCCTGGTCCAGGATATTCCGGCGGAATGGAATGCCCCGGATGATGTTCCGGCCATTCCCCACTCCGGGCGGGACAGAAAAGACATGCCGGGCACGGTCTTCCGTCACCCCGTTGCCTTGGAGGCGGGCAGCCTTGTGGCCCGTGTCGTGAATGCGCCGCCGGGCGATGTCTTTCTGACGAACTCCTTTCACCATCAAGCCGTCCATCCCCGGCAATTGGGCCGGCATCTGCGCGCCTCGGCCTGGGCGGCGGACGACATCGTGGAAGCTATCGAACCGGCGATGGACTCGCCGTGGGCTGCAAGCGGCCGGTTTGTCCTCGGCGTTCAATGGCACCCGGAGCGGCTCCAGGATGAGGCCCTCCATCGGAATGTTTT
>JAFGHS010000170.1 GCA_016930075.1 Deltaproteobacteria bacterium | reverse complement strand
GTGACCCGCGTGTCATTGCAGGCCCTTGCCGCCGTTCTGGGCGGCGTTCAGTATCTGGCCACCTCTTCCTACGATGAAGCCCTGTCGCTGCCCTCCGAGGAGGCCGTCACCATCGCTTTGCGGACGCAGCAGATCATCGCCCATGAAAGCGGCGTGGCCAATATCGCCGATCCCCTGGGCGGGTCCTACTTTCTGGAACAGCTCACCGACGCCATTGAAAAAGACGTCTGGGCCGTCCTGGAGGAAATTGAGAAAAAAGGCGGCGCCGTCGAGGCCATCTCGCAGGGATACTACCAGAAGGAGCTTATGGAATCGGCGTGGGAGCAGCAACGGGAGATCGACAGGGGCGAACAGGTTGTGGTCGGCGTAAACCGCTATGAAACAGGCGAAGAGATCGAAATGCCCAGCTTCCAGGTCAATCCCGCCGTGGAAAAAGAGCAGCTGGAAAACCTGGCCGGCCTCAAGCGGGAGCGGGACAATCAGGCCGTGCAAAGAGGCCTGGAGGCGATCCGCGCCGCAGGAAAGAAGGACGAAAACCTCGTGCCCGCCATGGTGGAAGCCGTCAAGGCCTACGCTACGATCGGCGAGATTTGCGACGTCCTGCGCGAGCTCTACGGCGAATTCAAGGAACCGCTGGCGTTTTTGCGGTGATTTCCATGTCCCTGCAAGATGCCGTAAGACATGCCCCTTTTTATAGAGGAGCTTGGGGGGTTTTTTGTTAAACATAAGTCATATTGTCCTCGCTGTCATTCCGGCGAAAGCCGGAATCCAGGAATTAAATATGTTCTGGAATCAACAACAAATAGGCGGGAATCCAATCATTTTTATCCCGCCGAGGCGCAACGGGAGACCGGCTTTCGCCGGTATGACGACATAGAAAATGTTAGCTTCGCTTTTTGTCATTTCGAATCCCGCAGCAGCGGGATGAGAAATCTTTGAGATCTCTCACTTCGTTTCGGGACAAGGATTCCTCCCCACGGTCGAAATGACAAAAGAGAAAAATGTAGTTGCCCAATAAAGAGGAGTTTCCCATTGTCAACCACACTACTGGATCAACTTGCAGCGTTCGTCAAAGAAACATCGGCCGCGGACATTCCCGCCGATGTGAAGGAAAAGGCAAAAATCCGGATCATCAACCTGTTTGCCGCCGTCGGTCTGGGCATGCGTTCGGGGGTTGAAAATCCCCTCCTGACGGTCACGCGCATTCCCTCACAGCCGGAGGCAACGATCCTGTTTTCCGGCGTACCCGCCCCGGCGCCGCATGCCGCGGCCTGCAACAGCTACATCGCCACCTCTTCCGGCACGGAGGACGGGAGCCGTTTTGCCGGGGCTCACCCCTCATCGGGCATCGTTCCGTCGGCCCTGGCGGCCGCCGAGACGCTGGGCGCATCGGGCGACGATTTTCTGACCGCCGTCATCCTGGCATATGAGGTGCACCTGCGCATCGGCTATGCCCTCTATCCTTACGACCTGCACAGAGGGTTTCATTCTTCGGCGATCCTGGCCCCTCTCGGATCGGCCGCGGCCGTGGGCAAACTCCTGGGGCTCGACAAGATTGCCCTGAGAAACGCCCTCGCTTTGGCCTGCCTCTCATCGGCGGGGCTGGTCTGCGCCTTTGACGCCTATCCGTCCAAATGCTACCAGATCGCGCGGGCCGTGAAGGGAGGCTACGAAGCGGCCCTCCTTGCCAAAGACGGCATGCCCGGCCCGGAACTCGCCCTGGAAGACGGTTTTTTAAAGGCTTACGGGAACGTCGAAACCATCGACCTTACCGGTCTGGGCTCCCGGTTTCTCGTCACCGAGACGTATCTTAAAATTCATGGGGGATGCCGTCACATCCATCCGGCTATCGACGCTGCCCTTTCCCTGAAAAATGACGAAGGCGTAAGGCCGGAGGACGTCGAGGCGATTTCCGTGGGCATTACATCGGCGGCCCATGCGATGGAGCGGGAGGAACCCAAAACCTACACGGACGCCCGCTTCAACACCCCGTTTCTGATCGCCGTGGCTCTAAAGGAGGGAGAGGTGTCGGACGAGCAGATTACAGACGAACTTCTCGCCGACAGAAGCTTGCAGGCCCTCTGTGCAAAGACGACGGTTGCCGTCGATGCGGCGCTGGATAAAAATTTCCCGGCCGAAAGGGGCGCGTGGGTCGAGATAAAACTCAAGAACGGCAAAACGGTGAGCCGGCAGCTGCAAAACCCCGTTGGGGAGCCGGAAAATCCCCTGGCGCCGGAGGTCGTGGGGAACATGTTCAAAAAAGCCCTGGCAGGCATCCTGGCCCCGGACGGCGTTGATTTTCTTTACGGATTTTTACAGAATTTGGAAAAACAAAAGAGCTTGCAGCCGTTTTTTGAAACGGTGACGAAAAAGTAAGGCAATCTTCATGACGCGCGGCGTCGCCAAAAGTCAGAAAGACCGATGCCTTTATTCGGGTTTTCCCTATGCGTTTCTGGAACAGATTCTTAAAAAATAAAATGGCGGTGGCCGGCGGCCTGGTTGTCGCGGCCCTTTTCGCCGTTTCTCTTTTTGCGCCTTATCTTGCCCCCTGTGACCCGAACGAAATCGATCTCAAACAGGTCCTGGCGCCGCCTTCGGCAAAACACCTCCTGGGGACGGACCCCCTGGGGCGTGATGTCTTGAGCCGGATGATCTGGGGCGCCCGAATCTCCATGAAGGTGGGATTTGTCGCCACGGGCATCGCCATCCTCATCGGGGCAATTCTGGGCGGCGTGGCGGGCTATTTCGGCCGGTGGGTCGATGCGCTCATCATGCGGTTCGTGGACATCATGCTCTGCTTTCCCACGTTCTTCCTCATCCTGGCGGTGATCGCCATTCTGGAACCCTCCATCTGGAACATCATGATTATCATCGGACTCACAGGCTGGATGGGCATTACCCGTCTTGTCCGCGCCGATTTCATCTCTTTGAAAGAGCGCGAATTTATCCGCGCGGCCAGGGCCACAGGCGCGGGAGATCTGCGGATCATCATCCGCCACCTGTATCCCAACGCCATGGCGTCCATTCTTGTGGCGGCAACCCTCGGCGTGGCCGGGGCGATCCTGACGGAATCGGCCCTGAGCTTCCTGGGGATCGGCGTCCAGCCGCCGACGCCGAGCTGGGGAAATATCCTGACGGCCGGCAAAGACAATATCGACATCGCCTGGTGGCTGTCCCTCTACCCGGGCCTGGCTATCCTCATCACCGTCCTCGGGTACAACCTCCTCGGCGAGGCCATCCGCGACTCCCTCGATCCCCGCCTCCGGCGATGATTTTCAATATCCCCGGGATCTGTTCCATAGCCTTTCCGTCAATTACCCTCCAGTTCCATGCCGTCGCGAATCAAGAGGGGCTATTCACCATCTATATTTCCCGAGGATCCGAATGCTTTTCTGAATCAGACCGGTAAGCACTGAAAAGGGGGCAAAAAAACGGTATGGCGTCACCGGAATTCCTCATTTCCGAGACCCTGCCTCATTATGCCGCGACGCCTTGTGGTTGCATATCGATTTCAATACCGTGCTTCAGAATGTGGTTTAGCAGTGTTCCAGGTTCGGCTTTTCTGATTTGTGATGGCGCGTATCCAAGCGCATCTATTGGATGTTGAATGTCCCAAGCTGCTTTTCCCAGAAACCCTGCCCGATCCCAGAGACTCATCTGTCCAAATAGAGGAGATACGACTGCCAGATCAACATCGCTTTCCGGACCTGCCTCCTGCCAGGCATTTGATCCGAAAAGATAAATCCTTTCGATGGGTACACCGAGCGAATTGAGGTTTTTTATGTATCGGGCAATGATGCTTTTTAT
>JAFGHS010000169.1 GCA_016930075.1 Deltaproteobacteria bacterium | reverse complement strand
CTGCTTATCGTCATCCCCTTATCACTGATGGCAGTCCTTATCGCCAATGGTATTTTCAAATTAGGGGACACAGCAAGGGAACGGGCTGTTACGGTTCTGGACCAAAAATCCCAGGAAGAAATAAAAATTCGTGCCGAAAATATCGCTGAAGACGTCGCCGATTTCCTGCGGGAGAGGGAAAAAGATATACTGGTAACAACCATCCTCCCGCCCACCGAAAATGCCTTCAAAGAATTTATCAGTAAAAACAAGAAGGCTCTATGGGTCAAAAGGGACGGCAATATTTTTCAGATTATGGAACCCTTGTATACGGAACTGGCTATGATCAACAGTGCGGGGAACGAAGTGATTAAAATCTCCGGCGGTCAGGTGGTTCCGCAAGGCAACCTCATCAATATCAGCAATCCGGCAAACACCACATACAAGTCGGAAGATTATTTCGCACAAGCGAAGAAATTGAATAAAGGAGAGGTCTATATCGGCCCTGTCACCGGCTGGTATATAAGCAAGCCCGATTTTGACAGCGGCAAACGATTTACCGGAATCATGCGCCTTGCTACTCCCATCTTCGATAAGCAGGGTTTTGCCGGGATCATCTGTCTGTCTCTCGACGTGAGGCATCTTGCCAAGTTTACGGATAGCATTATTCCGACGCAATCGGGGTATGTTGTTGAATCGGATGCCTCAACAGGCAATTATGCCTATATTATCAATAATCGCGGTTTCGTTATCTCTCATCCAAGCGATTATCACATAGCCGGTCTTCGTCAAGACGGAACGCCTGTGCCGCCTCTCACAGATCAAACCATGGAGGCTATGACAAAAAGAGGCGAAGAGGTCTTGAACCTGAATCTGCTCGGGTTTATGGATGCCGGTCTGCCTGAAGTAACAAAGGACGCAGCATCCGGCAAAGCCGGCATGAAAACGTACAAATTTGCAGGACGCACAAAATTTGTCGCCTACGCTCCCATCAAGTTCTACTCTCAGGATTATCCAAAGCCCGGCGGGTTCGGCTGGGTTGGAATGGGCGTTGATGTGGGCATCTTCAGCGAAATTGCCGCATCAGCAGGCAAGAAGATCCAGCAGGAAGCGGAATCCTGGATCACGACCATTACAGTGATCATCATTATATCGGTGGTCCTGCTCTTCCTGATCGTCGCCATCCTGGCAAGGGGTGTAACCCGGTCGGTCATAGCAGACGTGCCGGAGGACGCGAAAGCAGCCGGTGAATATTATGACGACGATGACGATGATAAGGATGATTAGAAAATAAACAGCAGGTAAGTTGATATTGAAAAGCCGGAAGCGAAATGCTTTCGGCTTTTTCTTTATGATGAAGCGTTCCGACCCTGCCCGCAGTCCCTTGCACACCCCGAAATCTGAAACCCTCTCCATGCCTATTATTCGCCTATTTGCTTGACTTGATGCACTAAAGCTGGTAAATCGGACATGCCTTTTCAAGGCGTTTCATATATCATCAATTTGACTGTCCGTGGAGGATTCCTGATGAAAGACGATAAATTAATCCTGTGGTTCGACGATTTGGAATTGACCGACATTCCCCAGGTCGGAGGGAAAAACGCATCGCTAGGTGAAATGAGGCGGGAGTTGATTTCCAAAGGCGTCAATATTCCCGACGGCTATGCCGTCACGGCCTTTGCCTATCGATACCTTCTGGAGTCGGCCGGCGTTAAGGAAAAAATACAGAAAATCCTGCACGACCTGGATACCCACGATCTGGAAAATCTGCGATCGAAAGGCAAAGAGATTCGTTCGCTTATCTACAACATCGAGTTTCCTGCAGACCTGAAAAAAGCCGTCCTCGATGCCTACGGGAAATTGTGCAAGGAGTACGGCGCCGATACGGACGTGGCCGTCCGCAGTTCCGCAACGGCGGAAGACCTTCCCGATGCCAGTTTTGCCGGCCAGCAGGAGACCTTTCTCAACATCAGAGGCGAAGAGGCGCTGATCGAAGCCTGCAAAAAATGCTTTGCCTCCCTCTTTACAGACCGGGCCATCTCCTACCGCGTTGATAAAGGATTCGACCATCTGTCGATTGCCCTGTCCATCGGCGTTCAAAAGATGGTCCGTTCAGACCTGGCGTCGTCCGGCGTTATTTTCTCCATCGATACGGAAACGGGATTCAAGAATGCCGTCCTCATCACCGGGGCTTACGGCCTCGGCGAAACCGTCGTCCAGGGCACCGTCAATCCGGACGAGTTCTACGTTTTTAAACCCACGCTGAAGGACCAGTTCCGGCCCATCATTCAGAAAACTTTGGGCAGCAAAGAAATCAAGATGATTTACGGCGCCGACGGATCCCATGAAGCCACGGAAACCGTTTCCGTGCCGCCGGCAGACAGGAATAAATTCTGTCTTTCAGACGATGAAATTCTGAAGCTCGCCCAATGGACCGTCATCATCGAAGATCACTATTCCCAGAAAGCGGGGCACCACCGGCCCATGGATATCGAATGGGGCAAAGACGGCAGAACGGGCGAGCTGTTCATTCTTCAGGCCCGGCCGGAAACGGTCCAGTCGCAGCGGGATATGAGCGTCATGGAAACGTATGTTCTGCTTGAAAAGAAGTCCCCCATCCTTCAGGGAACCAGCGTCGGGGCAAAGATCGGCGCAGGGGCCGCCCATATCATCGAATCCGTCAACCAAATCAAGAGCTTTAAGAAAGGCCAGGTCCTTATTACGGATATGACGGACCCCGATTGGGAGCCGGTCATGAAGATTGCCGCCGCCATCGTCACCAATAAAGGCGGGCGGACTTGCCATGCCGCCATTGTCAGCCGTGAACTGGGCGTCCCCTGCATCGTGGGCACGGGAGACGGCACGGAAAAGCTGCACGGCATTCCCGAAGTCACGGTGTCCTGCGCCGAAGGAGAAGTCGGCAAGGTTTATGAAGGCCTGCTAAAATACGATGTCCAGACGATCAACGTCCAAAATCTCGAGCGGCCCAAAACAAAGATCATGATGAATGTGGGCGATCCCGAAAACGCCTTTAAACTGGCTCCCATTCCGAACGACGGCGTCGGGCTGGCAAGGCTTGAGTTCATCGTCAACAATCAAATCCGGATCCATCCCATGGCCCTGATTAAACCTAAACAGGTGACGGATGAAACCGTCCGGAAGCAAATTGAAGATCTGACCGAAGGATACGTCAACAAGGCCGATTTCTTCGTCGATAAACTGGCCCAGGGCGTGGCAAAGATCGGCGCCGCTTTCTGGCCCAATGACGTTATCGTCCGGATGAGCGATTTCAAAAGCAACGAATACGCCAATCTGATCGGCGGTTCGTTCTTTGAAGAGGTCGAGGAAAATCCCATGATCGGTTTTCGCGGCGCTTCCCGCTACTATGACGATCGCTACCGGGATGCTTTTGCCCTCGAATGCGAGGCCATGAAAAAGGTCCGCAACGAAATGGGCCTTACGAATGTCAAGCTGATGATCCCTTTCTGCCGCACCGTGGATGAAGGAAAGAAAGTCATCAAGGTCATGGCCGAAAAGGGCCTGGTTCAGGGAAAACAGGGCCTGGAGATCTACATGATGGTTGAAATCCCCAGCAATGTCGTCCTCATCGAGGAGTTCGCAAAGGTTTTCGACGGATTCTCCATCGGCTCCAACGACCTGACACAGTTGACCCTGGGGCTGGACAGAGACTCCGCCCAGGTCGCCCACCTTTTTGACGAAAGAAATCAAGCCGTCATGGACTTGATTAAAACGGCCATTACCAAAGCGAGAAAGATGGGCAAAAAAATCGGCATCTGCGGTCAGGCGCCCAGCGACTACCCGGAATTTGCCCGTTTCCTCGTCGAATGCGGCATCAGCAGCATCTCGCTCAATTCCGACACGGTCATTAAGACGACTTTCGATATCCTTCAGGAGGAAAAAAGTCTCGGGATAAAATAGACGACTCCCTATCGGAATAATACAGATCGGTTGTCCTGTCGGCGAAAACCGATAACCGGAGATACAAAAAAGGCAGATGAGAAAGTAAATCTCGTCTGCCTTTTTTTATAAGCCGCAGCGACGGTCTTCCGGAAACATCTTTTCCGCGCAAAAATTTTTCCATTGACACGCTATCGTGTTTTCCCTAAACTCGCTTATATGGAACGGAAGAGGAAGGAAGTTATGATCAATGCTGCGTTATTTTTGTGCTAATGATTAACGGGGCTTATAACAAAATCGGTCCGGCCAGGAGGGGCAATCACAATGATAGAAATTAAAACGAAAAAGCAGGCATTAACTTTAGGGATCGTATTCTTCCTGCTCATCGTTATCCCTTTATCGTTGATGGCTTTTTTGATAGCCAACGGCATGTTCAATGTAAAGGTTACGACCCTCAAAGAAAAAGCCCTCGATGTCATCGATAAAAAATCGCAGGACGGAATAAAGGCGCGCGCCGTCTATACAGCAGACGAAGTTGCTGTTTTCTTGATGGAGTGCAAAAAAGATTTGCTCATGGCCACCATTTTCCCACAAACGGAAGATGCCTATAAGTGGCTTGTTGCTGAAAATAAAAGACCGCTCTGGAGGAAAGAAAATAACGTCGTTGAGCAGGTCCCAACTCCGATTTACAGGGAAATAGCCCTCATTGACAAAAACGGCAACGAAAAAATTAAAATCGCAGACGGTCAGACGGTGCCGCCGGAGAAACTGGTTAACGTCAGCAATTTGGCCAATACAACATATAAAAGTGAAGACTACTTTGCTACCACAAAAACACTGAATAAGGGCGATGTATATGTTTCACCGGTTACAGGATATTACATAACAAAGGCCGCTTTTGAAAATGGCGAGCGATTTGCGGGAATCATACGTTTTTCAACACCCGTTTTCTCCAGGGAGGAATTTGCAGGGGTTCTTACTCTCGCTGTAGATTACCGTCATCTGGCAAAATTCACCGATCAAATTATTCCTACAGAAATGGAGGTTGTCTTTGAAGCCGATGCCTCAACCGGCAATTATGCCTATATGGTTGACAGCCGCAATTTTGTCATCTCCCATCCTTACGATTACCATATTGTGGGACTCAAGCCTGACGGAACCTCCGCAATCACCCTTTCGGCTCAAAATGCGGAAGAGCTGAAGCAAAAAGGCGAGGAAGCGCTGAACTTGATGCAGCTTGGCTTCCTGGATCCCAAGTTGCCTGTTATCGCAAAGGAAGCGGCAAAGGGCGAATCGGGAATAATGATCTACAAATTCGGTGGATTCACCAAGCTCGTCGCTTATGCGCCCATCAGGTTTTACGCATCAAACCTGACGCCGCCCGCCGGTTTTGGCTGGGTAGCTATGGGACTCGAAATTGAAAAATATAATAAATCTCTGCAAGAAATAGCGGAAAATATTGAAAAGGGATCAGAGAAATCGACGGCAACCGTCATCATCGTTCTTATCTTTTTCATGGTTATTCTGTTCTTTATGATGCTGATCCTGCTCCGCGGAATCACCCTTTCAAAACAAACAGAGACCCCAAAAGGATCGGGAGATCCATGATCCTTACATGATAAGAAATCACCTGATAAGTCCATATGACTAACAAGAAAAGGAGATCAAAATGAAGAGCTTCCCATTGATTCAATTGATTGCGTTAGTTTTAGGCGGCATTATTCTCTACACTTTGAAAAGGACATATCAACAGATACGAAATGTTGAACTCATTGTGATATTCATCCTTTACTTCATGCTCATAGCCATCCTCACAGAGCCGGGGTTGGAATTTGCCAGGAGACTTGTGGAACTTATGCAGGTACGGTAAAAATTTTATTTAACGAAAAAGGCGAGACAGGAAGAACAGGAACATGCCGGAAGAAAAATCCAAGGCAGACCAAAAGAAGAAAAGTGCGATCGGCAGCATCATCCTGCTGTCGGCATGGGGAATGGCGATGGTCGTATCCTCTTTCCTGTTCCTGTATATCGGTTACCTTGTGGATAAAATCCTTGGAACCCTGCCGAACTTCATGCTGGGTTCCTTCTTTCTGGCAATCGGTCTCTGTATATGGAGGCTTTACAAGGAGGCAAAGCAAAAAGGCAAATATTTATGAAACAGATAACGGGGCTTTTGCCCCGTTATCTGTTTCATAAATGGCGCCGGACCAAATCGTAAGCCGGGTTCTGTTCCCCCCTGCGGTTACCCGTCAAGGGGGCGACGATCATTCCTCTGGGACGACAGTTGCCTGCCGCCTCAAGCGACGCTACCCGAGAACTTCAAGCGGGCCACTCTCAAGCGTTCTCCTATTTGGTCTTGCTCCGGATGGGGTTTACCATGCCTTTCCCGTCACCGGGAAAGCGGTGAGCTCTTACCTCGCCTTTTCACCCTT
>JAFGHS010000168.1 GCA_016930075.1 Deltaproteobacteria bacterium | reverse complement strand
CATTGTTCAGCAAAATGCGGTCCTTGTGGGAGACCTGGCCCATTCCAGCCAGATGTTGACCAACAGCGCCGAAGGATTGCAGTTATCTACGGAAGGGTTCATCCTTTCCAAGGAGATTGCCGTGAAGATGCCCGATTCTCATGCGTCGTCCGTCTCGAAGGTTGAAATCCCCAGACCCAAGAACCGGCGGGGTCTTTAACCATATTCGTCTGGTCAGGGATCATTAAAAATGATCTTGAAAAAATTCCCTGCTCAGCGCCTGCCGCAATGCCGACTTTCAACAGGCAACCGAATTATCTTACGGTATTCATGCTTTTTCCTGCGCCTGCGGCATCCTGCCCAGGAAACACCGGGGGGGGGGGAACGGTCCTCAATCCCCCGAACCGGCAGACAACCGAATTATTTGCAAAGCCGTCCGCTTTATTGGTTGATTTTTTAATTTTAAACTTGAATAATAGCGCACCCAAGGAGGAGGATATGATCAAATCAGACCCGCAGCAGCCACAGCAAATACAGGTCAATACGACCGATGAAATCTCGCGCGGTCGATACAGCAATTTAATGTTCATCGCCCACAGTCCGGATGAATTCATGATCGACTGGCTCATGAACTCGCCAAACGGCACGCATCTCGTATCAAGAATCATCGTCAGTCCGGGACATGCCAAACGAATGATTGAAGCCTTGATGAACAACGTGCAGCAATATGAAGAAAAATACGGGGAAATCAAGGTCATCGATACGGGCGATCAGCAATTCAACTTACAGTAATCTTTCATAACGTCCGGCGTTGCGCTCATTTTGCGCAGCAGACTGTTATGCGGTACCGCCGTTGGGTCCATAAGACCTCTCAGATGTAACTGATTGATCAGGAATTCACAGAATACCCGGAATATGTCAAGACTTGATGCGTAAGTCTAAATAATGATTACTTAAGAAAGGGGAAGAAGAATGACTGATAAGAATTACTATCCGCAGTACAGCAGGAACTACCCGTTGCTGGTGAAAAGCTTTATGAAAAGGCCGCTGTCTCTTGTCCCTGACGATGACGCCATCGTTTACAGAAACGCCGCAGGCAAGTACTTCCGTTTCACCTGGCGGCAATGGCACGAGCGCACCTGCCAACTGGCCCATGCCTTAAATAAACTGGGTGTGCGGCAAGGGGACAAAATAGCGACCATGTCGCTCAATCATCACTGGCACATGGAAGCCATTTATGCCTCCATCTGTTCGGGCGCCGTCTCCCATCCCATCAATATCAGGCTGTCTCTGGATCACATGGCCTACACCATTACACACGGCGAGGACAAAATCGTCCTGTTTGACGATATTCTTCTCCCCCTGGTCGAACTGCTGTACGACCGGATAAAACCGTCGGTTGAAAAATTCATCTATATATCGGAAAAGCCCGGCCTTCCCAAGACAAAGATCGAGCCGCTCTACGAATACGAAGAACTGATCAAGGACGAGCCGACGATCTATGACTGGCCCGATTTACATGAAGACACCGAGGCCGTCCTGTATTATACGACAGGGACCACGGGCCTGCCCAAAGGCGTCCTGTTTACCAATCGCCAGATATATCTGCATTGCGTCCACGGCATGGCCCTGGCTGCTACGATGGTGCGACTGCCGTGGGATCCGGAGCGCCCCAATCAGGCCATCCCCATGATGAACGTGCCCCTATTCCACATCCATGCCTGGGGGGCGCCCTTCTCCAGCGTGTGGGGCTGCGCCAAGATTGTCTTCCCCGGCAACTTCACGCCGGAGAGCTTCTGTGAACTTGTCCAGAATGAAAAAGTGACGGGGGCCATGATGGTGCCCACCATGCTGGCGATGCTTCTCGAATATAAAGACCTCGATAAATGGGATTTGAGCAGCCTTCTCGGCATCGCCATCGGCGGCGGCGCCCTGCCCCTGGGCCTCAAGCAGAAAGCGGAAAAGTATTTTCCCCAGATGCGGACCGGCTCCGGCTACGGCATGACGGAAACCATGGCCGGCGCCATCGCCGCTGGTCCCAGGCGCTACATGGTGGACTGGCCGAGAGAGGAAGTCGACAAGATCCTGGTCAAAACGGGCATGCCTTTAATGCCTGCCATCGACGCCCGCGTCGTTGACGAAAAAGGCAACGACGTCCCTCATGACAACGAAACCATCGGCGAAATCATTTTAAGAGGCCACTGGATCATGGACCGCTATTATAAAGATCCGGAAAAATCGGCGCAGGCATGGCGGGACGGCTGGTTCCATACGGGCGACGCAGCCAAGATCGATAAAGATCACTACATCATCATTGCAGACCGCATCACGGACGTCATCCGCAGCGGCTCGGAAATGGTGCCGACTGTTCTGCTTGAGAATTTAACGGGCAATGCGCCGTTCGTTCTGGAGGCGACCTATGTAGGCGTCCCCGATGATAAGTGGGGAGAAATCCCCATGGCCCTCATCAAAAAGATGCCCAACGCCACGGAAAAGGAGGAAGATATTCTGACGTTCCTGCAAAAGGAAGGCGTTGAGGCGGGAAAGATAACAAAATGGATGCTTCCCGTTTATATTGCCTTCATTGACGACGTCCCAAAAACGAGTGTCGGCAAGTTCGACAAGATTGCCATCCGCAAAAGGATCGATGAATTCAAAGGCAAGGCAAAAAAAGTGCGCAATGTATAAACACTGCCGTTAGACGCCTGAAAAAAAGGACGGCCGGGACCTGAAAAAGCCCGGCGTCCTTTTCCTTTGATCCCTGCACCCCTCGAATCCTTTCGCATCACAACTCACAATTGTTCTTATCGAGCTGGCAGTCTTTTTCCCTCTGCTTTTCAGTTTGCCGCGCTTTCCGTCTCGCCGCGGCCTCACGGTTTCGCCTGATTTCTTCGTCCGTCTCCAGGATCAAAGGGGGCAATGTAACGGGCCTGCCCTTCTTATCCAGGGCTACAAAGGTCATATACGCCGAGACGGTATGCCGTCTTTCACCGGTGATAAGATTTTCCGACTCAACCCGTATGCCGATTTCCATGGAACTCCGGCCGACGTAATTCAAGCCGGCCCGAACCGTTACGAAATCTCCGATAAAAACAGGATTATGGAAATCGAGGCGGTCGATGGAAGCCGTCACGGCATTGCATCTGCCGTGCCGCACGGCAACGGACCCGGCAGCCGTGTCGATGAGTTTCATAATAACGCCGCCATGGACATGCCCCGCCGGATTTGCATCCTGGGGATTCATCATCTGCGCCATGACAACGCTGGTTTCCCGAACTCTTTTTCCATCCATTGCAATCCTCCTTACGGAATTTAATATCGTTATCGATTGTTATTGGAAAGAGGTTCATTAATCAAGATGAAAAATACCGACTCAGGACAAAACGCGTGAATCAAACTCCCTCATTCATCTGTCTATCGGTAAAATTTCAGTTTCCTTGATCTTTTATTGTTTCTGAAGTATATGGCACAGAGTTCAGCGCCCTTTAATAAAAAATTTTCGTCCGCAAACGGGTATGTTCGCCGGTCGGTCAGAGGCCGCGTATCATCCATCGATGTTGATGCGGTTTAACGGTGCAGGAGCGATACAGGTGATAGAAAATTTCGTTGCAGGCTTGTCGCAATATCTCTCGGGGTCCTATGCCCTTGCTTTCCTCGCTGTTTATTTAGGCGGCGTTCTTGTGAGCTTTACCCCTTGCGTCTATCCGGTCGCACCGATTACGATTGCCTTTATCGGTTCTCACAGCAGCGGTTCAAAATTGAAGGGATTTGCCCTGTCCCTTTTATATGTATTCGGCATGGCCGTCACCTATACCATCCTTGGCGGTGTTGCCGCATCATCGGGAAAACTCTTCGGACAGATTCAGACCAATCCCTGGCTTTATGTCGTCATGGCCAACCTGTGCCTCTTTATGGGCTTGTCGATGCTCGATGTCTTTTCGTTGCCTGTGCAGACGCCGCAATTCATTACGAGAGCCCAGCCCCGTAAAAAGAGGAAGGGCATCTTAGGGAGTTTCATTATCGGGGCGGCGTCGGGCCTGATCATCGGTCCATGTACGGCGCCGGTGCTTTTCGTTTTGCTGGGATACGTCGCTTCCCGGCAAAATACTTTTTTCGGCATGACTCTCTTGTTCTTATTTGCCTTCGGCATGGGAACAACCCTGATCATCCTGGGAACATTTGTCGGCTTACTGGCCAACATCCCCAAATCCGGCGAATGGATGACCAGGATCAGCCACATCTGCGGATGGATATTAATCGGCGCCGGAGAATACTTTCTCTTCATGGCGGGAACTTTCTGGATTTAAGGAAATTTGAATGAAAAAACACAGTAAAACAGTAATCCTTTTATTGATGTCTTTTTGGCTGTTGTCCGGCGTAACGGCGCAGTCGTCCGCTTTGGCGCAAATCAGAAGCAATGCATTGGAAATCGACGCGCCGGATTTTGTTTTGAATGACCTGAAAGGCCGTAAATTTAAACTCAGCGACTATAAAGGAAAACCTGTCCTGATCATTTTCAGCACCACCTGGTGCGCCTACTGTCGATCGGAAATCCCCCACTTTAAAAGTATTTATTCAACCTATGGCCCAAAGGGGCTTGTCGTGATCAATATCGACATCGAGGAATCAAAAGAAAAAGTCGCTCGTTTTGCCGCCCGTTATCAGCTCCCCTACAGAGTTCTCCTGGATGAAGACGGATCGGTATCGGATGCCTATCGCGTCATGGGCGTTCCATCCATGACGCTGATCGACAAAAAAGGCAAGCTTTTCTGCCTGTACTGCCGTAATATGGAGCCCCTTCTGGATAAGCTTTTCGAGGAAACAAATAAACCTGCGAAGAAGTAAATACAGGGTTTATTTAAACAAAACATTGATAAAAAAATGACGCTTGACAAACAGCGCAGGGTGAATATATCGTAAAAACGCAAAACGCCATCTGCGATGTGCGTAATGAGTTCTGAAGCTGGAATCTAACACATAAATTTTGACAGGGTCTTGATGGTGATTATCACCCGGCTGAAGGCCAACGTTGTTAAAACCTGTGAATCCAGCTCAAAGACGAGACGGCATCGGCGGATATTTGGAACCCCTCAAAGAGTATTCTTTGGGGGGTTCGTCATTCATGGAAGTTCAGCCGTTTCTCCTGAGAAATGCATGATACTCATAGAGTTTCGAAAGCGCAAAAGCGGCCCGCGGAAGACCTTCATAAACGGGAATTCCGCCTTTCAGGAGCGTCTTTTCCAACCTGACGCGCACCTCCTTTATTTCCGGAACCGGCTGATATTGCCGCCAGACAACGACCACAGGCTTGCCGTTTGCGTGTGCTCTCACTTTATTCACGATATACTCGCCTATCCTTTCGATCTGGCCGCCCTCGTCAACCGAAAAAAACCAGTCGAGATGCAGGGCAAGAATAAACATATCGATATATGGGGCGTCAGCGAGAAGATCCAGCGTCCGGCCCAAAATATCCAGGTTCATGAAGGCGTAGTGGTTGTCGATAGGATTGCGGATCATTGTTCCGGCGGGAGGCGTAAACTCGCGGATTTTCCGCCTCATCTCTTCCGGCAGGGGCGGCAGTTCCAGCCCGACTCTGGCGCAGCTGTCGGCGGCGGCAACGCCGACGCCGCCGCCTGTGCCGACAACGGCAACTCCGGGGCCTTTTGCTTCGCCAAGATTTAGAAAGGCCAGCGCCACATCCGCCATCTGCTCCAGCGAGTCCACCCGTATGGCGCCGGTTTGCCTGTACAGGGCGTTCCAGATTTTTTCTCCGCCCGCCATGGAGCCCGTATGTGAAGCAACGGCCCGGGCGCCCGATTCCGTCAATCCCCCCTTGAGCAGGATGATCGGCTTTTTCCTGTTGATCTTCGAGATCAGATTCAACAATCTGCGGCCGTCTTTAACGCCTTCCAGGTACATGGCAATGATTTTCGTCTCCTCATCCCCATCGAGATAGGCGAGGAAATCCGTACTGTCGAGCGTCAGGGCGTTGCCGAAACTGATGGCCTTATTGAACCTTATGCCGAATTGATTTGTTGCATAATGGGTAAAGTCCTGGGCGTGTCCGCCGCTCTGACTGATAAACGCGGCAGGCCCGCTTTCTTTAGACGCGATCATCCAGGTCAGTAATCGGGACTTGGGAACATACAAACCCATGCAATTGGGGCCGATCACTCTCAGGCCGCCCTCCCGCGCGATCTGTTCAAGCTCCTCCTGAAGCCTGACCCCCTCCTCTTCCCCCGTTTCCTTGAATCCGGCCGTGAAAATATGGACATTCCTGCTTCCGGATGCGGCGCAATCCCTTAACGCATCAGGCACCGCCGGGGCGGGAACCGAAATGATGACGAGGTCCGCCGGTTCGGGCAGGGAAACGAGACTGGGGTAGGCCTTGTATCCGTCCACATCATCCGTGTTCGGATTGATGGGATACAGGCGGCCGGCAAAACCGAAATCGGCGATGCGGTTGAACATGCCGGGAAATCCGTTTCTGCTCGACCGCGTCGCGCCGACGACAGCCAGGGATTTGGGATCGAACATGACGTCGAGAGCCGCATTGGTCTTACTCACCTGCTCGCGGAGCTCTTCCTCACTCAAGTCATGAATTCCGGCTGTTTCATTCTCCTGACTTAAAACCACCAGGGCATCCACCGCCGTCACCTGACCGTCCGGATCGACGAGGAGGGGATTGATATCCACCTCTTTTACATCCGTCACGTCCATACCCAACCGTGATAACCCCATCAATACCTTAACCAGCTTTTTTCTATCGGCTGCCGATTCGCCGCGAAAAGGACCCAGCAACTTCTTTGAAATCAGCTCATCGATCATGTCCTGCGCTTGAATTTCATTTAATGGTGCGATGCGGAACACAACATCGCCCATGGCTTCGGTAAAAATCCCTCCCAGACCAAACATCACGACGGGTCCGAACTGGGGATCCCGAAACAGGCCGGCAACTAACTCCCGCCTCCCCTTAAGCATAGGCTGCAGTAAATAGCCCTCCAGGTCCGCCCCGGCCGACGCCCTGATCTCACGGCAGGCGTTGCGAATATCCTGCATGGAGCCCAAATTCAACTTCACGAGCCCTTTTTCCGTCTTGTGCATCAACCTTGCCCCCAAACCCTTCAAAACAACGGGAAACCCCATCAGCCGGGCCTGCGTCAGCGCTTCTCGAACCGTTTTAGCAATAAACTCCTCCACAATAGGAACATCATACCATTTCAGGAGGTCCTTCGATTCGGCCTCTGTCATGGTGAGTCTGCCTTCGCTTCTGACTTTACCGATTATGTCAATGGGGCCTGCCGCAGACAAACGACGCCCATCTTCCGTTATTTTTGTTGATTTTGCCGCTTCCATGATCCTCTTCCTTTTCCTTTCGTATAAAATATATCCTGCTTTCATGGCGGATGAAAATACTTCGCCCGCCGGTTCATGACTTAACAGTGAGGCGATAGTGCAAGAACCGGCTAAAGTCAAGCGCAATCAAGGAATTACCATCAGGACCTCATAGTTTTTGATTACTTTGGTTATACTATGTATGGCCGCTTTAAATCATTAATTGACTTGCAACCCGCAAGCAGCCACGTTAATATGCGCCATAAAATTTCATGATAAGGAGAATGATTTATGCAAATTTCGTCATCCGACATATGGAACACCGTCCAGACCATCCGGCAGAAGGCGCCGCTGATTCATAACATCACGAATTACGTTGTCATGAATTATACGGCCAACGCCCTTCTGGCCGTCGGGGCGTCGCCCGTAATGGCCCACGCTGAAGAAGAAGTGGAGGACATGGTCAATATCGCCGGCGCCCTGGTCATCAACATCGGAACGCTGAGCAGCCACTGGATCAAGTCGATGTTCAGGGCCGCCAACGAGGCCGGTAAACGCAACATCCCCATCATTCTCGATCCGGTCGGCGCCGGAGCGACAGGGTACCGGACCCGCATCACGCGGGAGTTCATGGAAACCGTTCCGCCCACCGTCATCCGGGGAAATGCATCCGAAATCCTCGCCATCCTGAAGGACGACGCCAAAACCAAGGGCGTCGACAGCACGGCATCGTCAAATGACGCCCTCCGCGATGCGCGTGAGATCAACCGTACATATGGGAGCATTGTGTGCATCAGCGGCAAAACGGATTATATTATCTCAGCGGATCATACCGTCAAGGTGATGAACGGCCACCCCATGATGACAAGGGTTACGGGTATGGGTTGTACGGCGACTGCCATATGCGGAGCCTTTGCCGCCGTCAATACGCAGACATCGGCGGCGGTCGCAGAAGCTATGGCGGTCATGGGTATTGCGGGCGAGCTTGCCGTCGCAAAGGCCGAGGGCCCCGGCAGTCTTCAATATCATTTTCTGGATGCCCTGTATGCCTTATCCCATGAAGATATTGAACGCCTGTTGAAAATCGAGGTTTCGTCTTGAACGGATTATATCTTGTAACCGACCGCAACTGCTGCGGACCCCGTTTACTCGACCGGGTGGTCCTGGAGGCATTAAAGGGCGGCTGCATGTGCGTTCAGCTGCGGGAAAAGAATTTGCCGACACGCCCGTTTATCGAAGAGGCACAAAGGATCAAGGCTATCCTCGCCCCTTTCCGCGTGCCGCTCATTATTAATGATCGCCTCGATGTGGCGCTTGCCGTGGGGGCGGACGGCCTCCATATCGGCCAGGACGACATGCCTTATACGGAAGCGCGAAAATGGCTGGGACCGGAGGCCATTATCGGCCTTTCCGTTGAAAAGTGGGCGGACGTGGAACAGGCCCAGGACCTTGATGTAGACTACCTGGGCGTCAGTCCTGTTTTCCAGACCCCCACCAAAACCGATACAACCGGCGCATGGGGTCTGGACGGCATCAAAAAAATCAGGTCGTTTTCCAGACACCCGCTTGTCGCTATCGGCGGTTTGAATGCGGGAAATGTAAAGGATGCCGTCATGGCAGGCGCCGACGGCATCGCCGTTGTATCGGCCATATGCGCCGCTTCTGATCCGTATCAAGCGGCATGCGAGTTGGATTCCATCATCAGAGACGCTCTAAAAAACAGGAACACCCTATCGCAATGAAAAACATTTTGGTGGTCTTTGACTATTCGGGGACCTTGAGCCTCAAAGCCCCGATATTTGCTTGTCCGGACAATCTCCTGCGGGAATTGGAACAGACAGGTTTAACGGCCCTGGGGATCACAACACCGTCAATATTCTGGGAGGACATCGTCAATCCTTCATGGCAGGAAGGCAGCACAACGCAGGCCGGTTATAAAAAAGTGATGGAAGACAGGATCAGGGAACGGATGGGGAGAAATTCGATAACCTTTGATGAAACCGTAATATCCGCAGCAGTCTGCCGATTTGTCGACGATTATATGAGCCGTTCGCCCATCGATGACCATTGGCGGGGAATTCTCTCTCTACTGCAAGACACGCCCTGCACCCGGACGGTTATCGCCACAGATCACTACGCGGAAGCCACGGAAGCCATTATCACCCACCTTAAAGACCTGGGGATCAAAGCCGTCCGCCTCAGGGACGCCTTGACAAAATCCGTTGAAAAACCGGCTTTTATGGTCGCCAACTCGGCGGATATCGGCGCCCACAAATCCGACCGTGTTTTCTGGACGGTCATCAGGAATGCCCTCGGGACCGACCAATTCCAAAATATCGTATTGGTGGACGATTTCGGCTTCAATGAACGCACGGAAGATGCTTACGGCGACAGGGAGACCGTGAAAAAAAGGCAGCAATCAACCGTCAATCTGGTGCAGGAGGTATTTTCAGGGAAGGTGATAACGATCCCATTCATCGCAGAAGTTCCAGATGGAGGGGCTTTCAAGTTACACTCCATCGATATAGATCAACAATTCGGCCCGCTGATCGAACGTTCTTCCGCCATGATCGCCGATGATCTTAAGAAAAGCGTTTTGTGAGGGGGAAAGATGAGCGATGCAACATTCCGCGCATCCGTGAAAATAAAAACTTCTATGCAATGATCATTAACAACCCGTAGACAACCGCTGAAAGCAATGCCGTTATGGGTATTGTCAATATCCATGCCCAGAGAATTTTTCCGGCGACACCCCAATGCACGGCGGTCAGCCTTTTTGTTGCGCCGACGCCCATAATGGCCCCGGTGATCGTATGCGTCGTACTCACCGGAATGCCGGCTACGGATGCTCCGATAATGGATATTGCCGCAGCCGTTTCCGCACAAAACCCTCCGATGGGTTGAAGCTTGGTAATTTTCATGCCCATCGTTTTCACGATTCGCCATCCGCCCGCCATGGTGCCGAGCGCAAGGATAAGATAACACAGGATTTCCACCCAGAATGGAACATAAAACACCGGACCCAGCAATCCGTTATTGAAAAGAAGGATGGATATAATGCCCATTGTTTTTTGGGCGTCGTTCATCCCGTGACTGATGCTGTATGTGGCTGCCGAAACGATCTGCAACTTTTTAAAAATGCTGGTTGTTTTACTGACATTGCTGCCGCGGAAAAGATTTAAAACCAAAATCATAATAAAAAGACCAAGGATCAGACCTATCATCGGTGCCAAAAAGATAAAGACCGACGTTTTGATAATACCCGACCACACCATGACGTCCATACCGCCCTTGACAAAACCGGCGCCGATCAAACCGCCGATCAAGGCATGGGAAGAACTGCTGGGAAGACACAGCCACCATGTTACCAAATTCCAAATGATCGCCCCGCACAGGGCAGACAATATAAACCAGTTATCGACAATCACAGGATTGATGATTCCCGTACCGATTGTCTTGGCTACATGGGGTTCGATAAAAAATGCCGCGGCAAAATTGCAAAACGCCGCCATCACGACGGCCTGATGAGGCCTCAGGACGCGCGTTGAAACAACGGTGGCGATGGAATTGGCCGCATCGTGAAAACCGTTGATAAAATCAAAGACAAAGGCGATAAAAATGATCAGAACGACAAAATGTAGCGGATTCATATATTCTCAAAGGGCTCCGTTATCCGACCAGATCAGTCGTCATTCCATTGTAAAGATGCATACATGACAGGCAATGTTTTCATTCGGCACGGGATATTTACTTGGATGTTCAAATATTATCAAGGGAAAAATAGATTCGCTAATGATGACTATTGGTTATATACACCGGCTGTCCGGCGCTTTTTTATTTGATTATCCGAATATTTCTCTGTAAATACATCCCGTACTGACATTCATCATCCGTATCTTTTTTTTCACGAAGATCAAAGAGAGGAAAAGATCATGAGAATATTCAAGTATTGGCAAAGGGCAAGGGGCGAGGTTCTCATCGATGGCAAAGAGAAATCCATTTCCTGCTATGGCGGGTCAAATCACTCCGAAAGCGACGCCCTCGCGGACGGCCATCGGCGCCTCGAAGCCGTCAAGCGACGCATCGCCGGGATCGACAAGGAAAGGCCGCCCGATTACGAAGGCGATATTCGAGAGGAACTGATCGAGTCGATCGGAAGCGAAGACGCCATTACGAGAAACCGCTACGGAGCGGAAGTGCTTAATTCCACGTCCTGCGTTTTTGTCGATATCGATGAGCCGGTTTTCCGACTATGGCAGATATTCCGGCGCTTCCGTTCAACGGCGCAAAAAAAGCAGGCCATTCTCGAATTCCTTGAGAGGCGACTCCGGAAACCCGATCTCAACGGATTCGGGATCAGAATCTATGAAACCCACAACGGCGTAAGACTTCTCCTTACAGGAAAAGCCATGAATCCGAGATCGCCGGAATCCAGGAAGCTGCTGCGCAGTTTCAACGCCGACTTTCTTTATGCAACTTTGTGCAGAAAGCAGAACTGCTATCGCGCAAGACTCACGCCAAAGCCTCACCGGATCAAGATGAAGCCGATACGCCTGAAATATCCATACGAAGAAAATGATCGGGAGCGAATTGATGCCTGGGTCGGTGAATATAATTCAAGATGCGAGGCATTTGCCACATGCAGACTGGTTAAAAAGGCGGGCGTTGATTTTGATTCGCTTGCCGTCCGCTGCCACGACGGCAGAACGAAGGCCCAATCCAATCTGCCGCTTGCCTGATGTCCGTCCCAGGGCTCTTAAAACACTCCCGGACGGCGCGCCCCTCAGGATGGATGCATCATCCGTTGAAGGATTTTTATGAACCTGTTCGAAATGAACTTTCCCCGTCAACTGGAACAAGACGGCTCCGCAGACATACTCCGCCGCGTTTTGACGGCACGCACCACAAGACTCCGGACGGAAAGTGACATGGATGTGCCCGTTATTGCCCTGACGGAACCGCTGAAAACGGCACTGCGGAAGGCGCGCCTTCAGGGCAGGCTCCGCTGCGGCATGGACCCGATCTTTGAGAAACTCGCCGGTGAAAAAAAGGGAATCGCCCAAGTCAGGAGCCAGACAAATGCGCCTTACGGAGACCGGTTATCAAGGCTCCTTTTATTTTCCAACGACGGTGCGGAGAGGTTCTATCGCCGCATCGAACAGTCCCTGCTTGCCCATGCCCCCCGATTGCTCGGCTGCCTCATTGATATTGACGGCGGCGCTCTGGGTCAACTGATCACCGGCAAGGAGGGAATCGTCAAGATCGTGATGGCCGAACACAAGGATGTCGTATCCGGCATTTTACGAGCCGTCATTGATGACGGTCATGAAACGCATCCCGGCACGCAGAAGTTTATGTAAAAAAGGGGGCATGGTTGGATGTGAAAAAGGGCGGATCGCGTTTCAGGATCGATGCGACGGCCGGATGTCTTTTAAATTCCCGGTCCAGAAACTGTCTTACCCGTCCACGGCTCCAGCCTTTCGGATGGTCGAAGGCGCTGTAAAGGGAAAGGTCGCCTTCATAAAACGGTTTGCTGCGGAGGGCTTCATGATCGGCGCCGCAGACAGGCATATTGAAGATCGCCAGGTTTAAAAAACCGATCCGGTCGGCATGGCGCACTGTAAAATCGAGGGTGCGTCGGGCTTCTGCCATTGACTCCGGCGGCGTCCCGAAGAGCAGATAGACGTAAACGGCAATCCCCGCCTCTTGCAGACTTTTCAGGGCCCCTGACGCCGTCTCCAGATCAATGCCTTTTTGCAGGGCATCCAGAACGCCCTGATCGCCCGATTCGATCCCCAGCTTCAACATGGTGCAACCCGATTTTTTCAGGGTGCGGCAGAAATCCAACTCCTTCAAATGATGCGTTATTCTTGTGAAACCATACCAGGGCGCGCCGGGCGGCTGCTTGGCGATGGTCCGTAAAACGGACGGCGAAAGAGCATTGTCCAGAAGATGGATCAGTGCCGGTTTCGTTTGACCGGCAAGCGTCCGGATGTCTTCAGCAACGAGTTGCGGCGCTGACGGCCTGTAAGGATTGCCTTCCGCTTTTTCCGGACAGAAGGCGCAGCGCCGCCAGTAGCAGCCGCTCGCCGTGCTGTAAGGCAGGATGCAGCCGGGTGCGACATAGTCATCCAGGGGAAATAAGCGGTAATCGGGAAGGGTTCGGCAATCCGACCGTTGTATGCCGAGCATGGAGAGAATCGCTGCCTCACCGGGTCCGGCAATCATGTCATCCACCAGGCCGGAGAAGGGATTGCGCCAATCGGGCCGTTGCATCCAGGAAGTCACCAGGCCGCCGCCCAGGATGATCGAAAGGGACGGATACTCCTTTTTCAAAAAACCGATCATGGAGAATGTACACAGGGCCTGACTTAAATAATTCAAAGATAAACCAATGAGATCGGGCCCATCTTCGTCCAAAAGGGCCGTCAATCTTTTTTGGAAATAATCATAAAAAGGATTTGCCTCCGGTTTTTCGGCAGCCTGAAGCAAATCGGCACTTTTTACGGGAGACAACAATGGATCATGATAGTCGGCCAGGCTGATCTTCACCGCCCTGTCCTTCCCCGCCGTCTCCAGAACCCGGTTGACATCGGCAACAGCGCGCCGATACCGGGCGGCGTTTTCATAGCCCGGCCATCCGTTAAGAAAGGTCCGGTTACTCTGCAAATGGCGGTAGCTGCGGTCGGTCCAGGTGTCGGACACGGTTTTCGGCTGATGAAGCAGATGCAGAATGCCTTCCACATTGGCATCCAGCACCCGGACCGCCATGCCGTGATCCTTCAGGCAGCCGATCAGCTTCGCGATGCCCGCGGGGGGTTCACTGGGTTTTACAACGGGAGGATTGATCAGGAGGATGCGCTGACGGGTTGCCCCGTTTGGTTTTGCATTCAAGGTTGATGCCCTCGCAAAAATCCGGACTTCATAAAAATCAATCATTCCCCCCTGCACAGGCACAGTGAGAACCGTGACTTTTTACAATGCCTTCAAGGATTCTGCAACGGAAAAGAAAGGGGAACAAATGAGGAAATTCATGGGGAACAGATTTGAATCACGGGGGGAAAGATTTCAAATCCGTCCCCCGTGATTTGTCGTTACTTTACAAGTTTTCCCAGACGTTCATTGACGATTTCAGTCGCCTGCGCGATGATCCTGTCGATCAGCTCTTTCGTCGTCGGAATGTCTTTGATCAACCCGATGCACTGACCGAGGGTGATAATGCCCTCATCCACGATGCCGAGCTCATACATCCGCTGTCCCTTGGAGCCGGAAATGATCGACCGCAGTTCCTCAATCGGAACGCCGCTTTTTTCCATGCCGAAGGCCTGTTTGGCCCTCGGCGTCCTGGCGACCCGCTCCGTGTTGCGGTAGGCTCTAAGCAAGAGCATCGTATCGTTTTCCTGGAAATTCAGGAGCCAGTCCTTGACGTTCTGATGGATGGGGCACTCCTTCGTCAGCATGAATCGCGTCCCCATATTGATGCCCTCCGCGCCTAAGGCCAGGGCGGCAATCAAACCTCTTCCGTCGGAGAAACCGCCGGAAGCGATGATGGGAACCTTCATCGCATCGGATGCCGCCGGAATAAGAACCAGACCGCCGACATCGTCTTCGCCGGGATGTCCGGCGCACTCGTATCCGTCAATGCTGATGAAATCGCATCCGAGCTCTTGCGCCCTTAAGGAATGCCTAACCGTCGTACATTTATGGATAACCTTGATGCCCGCTTCTTTCAGCCGGCCGATAACGCGTTCCGGATTGTTTCCCGCCGTCTCGACCACCGTAATGCCTTCGCCGATGATGATGTCGAGATAATCATCGTAGTTCACTTTTCTGAACGACGGCAGGAGCGTCACGTTGACGGCAAAGGTATTTTTTGTCATCGATCTGACCTTTTTGATCTCCGCAGCAAAGTCCTTCGGCTCGGGAAACGACAGGGCCGTCATCGTGCCCAGACAGCCCGTGTTGGACACGGCGGCGGTCATATCCGCTTTGGAAATCCACATCATGCCGCCCTGCATAATCGGATACTGTATATTCAACAGCTCCGTCATTTTCGTTTTAAACATGCTTGTCTCCTTTTTCCGGTCGTCTCAGCCTTACTTTTTGCCGCGGTTCTGAGAGGCCCGCATGGCATTCTTGCTGTCATCCGTCGAACGGATGACGGCCATGTGGGAAGAAATCAGATCCATGGCCGTCTTCATGTCAACCCTGGCGCTCTGCTGGACGGCGCGCTTCATCAGTTGAATAACTTTTGTCGGGCCGTCGGCCAGCCTTTTGGCAAACCTGTAGGTCTCTTCCATCAGCTTGTCGGCCGGAAAGACCTTGTTGACCATGCCGATCTGCAAGGCCTCGGGCGCGTACACAAAGTCCCCCGTCCACAGCATCTCAAGGGCCTTGGACACGCCGACCAGTTTCGGCAGATAGTATCCGCCTCCGTCTCCGGGCAAAAATCCGACCTTGATGTACCCTTCGGCAAAGCGCGCCGTTTCAGAGGCGAAACGCAGGTCGCACATGAGGGCAATATCAAGCCCCGCGCCGACGGCGACGCCGTTCATGGCGGCGATGACAGGCTTGTCGATGTCTTCGAGGGCGAAGGGCACGCGATGAATCCGGCCCCATAAATGCATCTTCTGATCGTAGGCGGTCTCTTCAACAGCCGTCAGGTCCCTCGTCGGGGCGAAATAGTAACCGCTGCAAAAGGCATCGCCTTCGCCGGTGACAACAATGACCCTGACTTCCGGATCGTTACGCCACGCCACGAGTGTATCCGCAATAGCATCGACCATATCCATGTCAAATGCGTTTTTTCTCTGGGGACAATTAAACAGGATCGTCCCGATCCCGTCTTCTTTTTTAAAAATAACGTTTTCTGTAGCCATTTTTTCCTTCTCCTTGTTAAATTTATATCTTCAGTCCGTTGATAATCCCTTCGCTAAAATGCCGAATGCCGACCGCAATGTGTCATCAAAATGATTTTTCCCCGTTAACCGGAGTTTGCTTTCTTCAAGCTGAACGACGCCGATAAATGTAGCCCAGAAGACATCTACCAATTGCGGGATATCCATCCTGGTGATGATTTTTCTTTCCATAGCGCAAGAGAAAATACTGCGCGATATCTGAAAATTCTCGCGGGCTATCATGGTCAGTTCTTCCTGTTTTTGCTTCGACATGGCGGTAATCATGTCGCCCAATTGAAATGCCTGAACAATACGGATGCCGTCGGGATCAAACCGATAAAGCCGCTGATAGTGTTCGTAAAATCCCTCAACGATTTCCTTACCCGTTTTGCATCGACCCTGCTCAACACTTTCTTTCAGACCGGAAATGGATCGCTTGATTTCCTTGAGGATCGGAAGCATTAAGGAAAGATACAGGTCATCCTTTGTCTGAAAATGCAGATAAATGGAGCCCTTGGCAACGCCGGCCAGCTTGGCGATTTCAGCGATTGTGGCATTGGCGTAGCCCTTTTGGAAAAAAACTTTCTTGGCCGCCTTCTGAATGGCCTTCTGGGTTAAATCCCTTTTTTCATGAGCAAGACTTTTTGCAGCACGCATAGGCATAATGACCACCATTCATATAATGACTTTTGGTCATTAAAAACATGTTATAAAAAAACTGTCAAGGAAAATGAATGCCACCGTCTTTTCCTTTTCTCTGATGATTCCACAAATCTGCATTGTGACGGATTGCATATTCGTGTATATCTCATCATAGATCACGAAGCCCAGTCGTCTGTAAGGAGGTCCGCCATGCGCAAAACCAAGATCGTCTGCACCATTGGCCCTGCCAGCGGGACAGAGGCAACCATCAAGGCCATGATAGAAAGCGGCATGGACGTCGCCCGACTGAATTTTTCCCACGGCACTTTCAAGGATCACCTGGAAAAAATCCGCCTGATCCGCCGCATATCGGCAGACCTCGGAAAACCCATCGCCATTCTACAGGATCTGCCGGGGCCGAAAATCCGCGTCGGCCCTGCTCCTGAACCGGGCCTGCTCCTCGAAGCGGGCGCCCATTTCATCCTTACGACCCGGAAGATACAGGGAAAGGCGGGCATCATTTCCGTCACATACCCCCACCTGCCCAAAGAGGTCAAAATCGGCGACCGGCTCCTCCTGGCCGACGGGCTGATGGAACTCATCGTCGTCGGCACCGGAGAAACCGACATCGTCTGCAAAATCATCACCGGAGGCGTTCTCACATCTCACAAGGGGATTAATCTGCCGACAGGAACGATTCAGGCTGCCGCCGTAACGCCGAAAGACCGGGATGCCCTGATCTTCGGCCTGGAGCACGGCATCGATTTCGTGGCCGTTTCTTTTGTAAGGTCGGCGACGGATATTAAGGCCGCCAAAGATATTATCGGTGAACAGGGATTCAACACGCCGGTCATTGCCAAGATCGAAAGGCATGAAGCCCTCAATAACATTGACGCCATTATCGCCGCTGCCGACGGCGTCATGGTTGCCCGCGGCGATCTGGGCGTTGAAGTCCCCCTCGAGGAAGTGCCTCTGATTCAAAAAAACATCATTCGTCTGGCAAACAAGAACGGCAAGCCCGTCATCACGGCGACCCAGATGCTCCGCTCCATGGTCGATGCGCCGCGCCCCACCCGTGCGGAAGTCACCGACGTGGTCAATGCCGTTCTGGATGGAACCGACGCCGTCATGCTTTCGGAAGAGACGGCTTCCGGCGCCTACCCCGTTGAAGCCGTAAAATTCATGAATCGTCTTACAGAAACGGCGGAGCATGGATTTCCTTATGCCAAGTATCTCCAGTTTGTCCCGGACAGGGATGTATCCGAATCGGTCGCCCACGCCTCCAGCGTACTGGCCAACCATCTCGGCGCCGCCGCCATTGTTGCCTATACGCAATCGGGATTGACGGCCGGGCATATCTCCCGGTTCAGGCCGAGACAGCCCATTATCGCCCTGTCTCCCAACGATGAGACGGTAAGAAAACTGAACCTGCTGTGGGGATGCCTGCCCCGCCGGGTAAAGAATATACGGGACACAGACGACGTCTTTGAAGAGGCAACGCAATCGGCCCTGGAAACAGGCGAAGTGAAAAAGGGAGACATCATCGTCATCACATCGGGCCATCCCATATGGGTTGCCGGCAAGACAAACATGCTCCGGGTTAAAAAAGTCTAGCGCACCCTGCTTCCTAATCCCTGCCCTTTAACCTCCGTCATTATATCAATGCCTGTTCACTCCACAACCGCCAGGCCTGTTCCTCTGAAAAATCCGTGATGCGATCTCCCTCAACCGTTATGATGCCCTGTTTGCTCAGTTCCGACAAAACGACCAGAATTTCATCCGCACTTTTCCCCGTATATTGGGTCAGGTCTAAGATATCGGTCTCCTCATCCCTCAAGGGCCACTCCTTGAGAAAATAGAAGATAACCGTCAGCTTGAACAGTGCCTGCGTGGATTCCTCAAGAGAAGCGTTTGTGCGGGTAATTCGACGGGAAAACTCCTTGAGCATCAACAAAGAGACATCTTCGCTTTCCCGAAGCAGATGGCGGAATGTCTCGCCGCTTACCGCGGCAATGGAGCATTGTTCGGCGGCACGGGCAGAAGCGGCCCGGGGCTGATCGATGAGCGCCGCCATTTCACCGAAGTAATTGCCCGGGCCTATCTCGGCAAGAACCTTTTTCACACCGCCGGCCTGTTTTTCCAATCGGATTCGACCGGACAGGATGTAATACATTTCCGTGTTCTCATCTCCCTCCTGAAAAATATAATCGCCCTTGTTATAAAACCTGCCGAATTTCCGGAAAAGCCGCTCATCAACTTTCATCTCTTTTTTCCCGCTTGCAATCATGGCCGCTTCAAGAAGAATAAGATCGCGCCTCTGATAAGAAGAAAGCAATTCCGCACAGAAAAGCAGAATGAGGGACATATAAAACACCCAGATCACCAGGATGACCACCGCTTCGAGAGAGCCGAAAATCACATTATATCGGGTATAGCTTGCGATATACCAGGCGAAAAACTGCTTGGCCAGCTCCATGAGGGCGGAAAAAATGGCGCTTGCCGCAACGGCCTCGATAAAACGTATTTTTTTTGTCGGGATACATTTATAGACAACCGTGAAAAATAATACCATGAGAAGGAAGGGCAATACATAGCGGAACAAGGCGCTTTTCATCATGGTCAATAGAAAGAAATCTTCATAGCCGAAAAAAGAAAGTTCCGCCATGATCTTGGAAATATAGGTAATCGCGGCGCCGACAATTCCGATGGCCCATCCGAGGGGAATCATGGCAATGGCAATCAGTTTGGATAAAAAATAACTGCGGCCCGTGGGCGACCGGAAAATGATGTTGAGAGACGTCTCGATGGAGCCGAATATCGCCGACGCAAGCCAGATCAAACTGATGATCCCCACCCATCCGAGAACCTGCCTCTTCGCGTCGATCTGCCCCAATTGCGTTATGAGATCGTTTGAAAAAGAGGGTTGATATTCACGAAGACCATTAAGAATCGTATTTTGAATATCGGGGTTGGAAGTGAAAAAATAGCTTGCAGCGATAAGGGATAAAATGATCAGCGGAATGATCGATAGAATGGCATATAAGGCAATAGCCGCCGCCTGATTTGCATCGCCGTTTTTCCTGAAATTATCAAAGGCGTCCCAAAGGATGTCCTTCAGGGCAGCCAAATGCATATGAACAGGTTTTGACGCTTCCTTGGATGAAGTATTTTCTGAAATGCCGTTTCCCATCATGTCGAACCCGTTGTTGCCCTGCTGTTATAAGGAAAACTTGAACATCACGCTCCGATGATTTATACTACTAAAAAATATAAGGAACTACAAGCACAACGATGATGCACACCCCCTCGAAGAGACCCGCGATGCAGATAATCCTTTCGGCAATAATCATCGCCCTTGCTCTTTTCGGATGTACAAAAGAAAACGCCACAGATCAAGGCGCAGCTCAAAAAGGGGCCGGCACACCCGCCTACGGCGATATTATGGTTGAGGGGTCCATCGGCGACGCGAGCAATCTGATCCCCATTCTGTCCTCCGACAGCACGTCTCATTCCGTGGCGTCCATGATCTACAACGGCCTTGTGAAATACGATAAGGATATGAAGATCACAGGCGACCTTGCCGAATCCTGGGACATTTCTCCAAACGGTCTTGTCATCACCTTTCATTTGCGCAAGGGCGTCAAATGGCAGGATGGGAAACCCTTTACCGCCGATGATATCCTGTACACTTATCAGGTGACCATCGATCCCAAAACACCCACAGCCTATGCGGGCGACTTTCTCAAGGTCAAAAAGGCGGAGGTTTTAGACCTGCACACATTCCGGGTCACATACGACAAACCCTTCGCGCCCGCCCTCATGAGCTGGGGCAGCGCAATTATGCCCAGACATCTGCTGGCGGGAAAAGACATCACCACCTCGCCACTTTCTCGCAATCCAGTCGGTACAGGCCCTTACCTTTTCAAGGAATGGGTCACAGGCCAAAAGATCGTCCTTGCCTCCAACCCCGACTATTTTGAAGGCCGCCCATACATCGACGGCTATATCATGCGGATTATCCCCGATATGGCCACCATGTTCCTCGAATTGCGCGCCGGCGGCATCGACCGCATGAACCTGACGCCCCTGCAATACACCCGTCAGACCGAAACGCCTCTGTTCCGCAACAACTACAACAAGTACCGCTACCTGTCCTTTTCTTACGTCTATCTGGGATACAACTTGAAAAACCCGCTTTTTGCAGATCAAAGGGTGCGCCAGGCCATCTCCTGCGCCATCAATAAAGAAGAGATGATCCAGGGCGTTCTTCTGGGCCTCGGCGAGGAAGCCACAGGGCCTTACAAACCGGGAACCTGGGCCTATAACCCCGATGTGAAAAAGTATCCCCACGATCCGCAGAAAGCAAAGGCCCTCCTTGCCGAGGCAGGATGGAAAGACACGGACGGCGACGGCGTCCTCGATAAAAACGGACGTCCTTTTGAATTTGAAATCATCACGAATCAGGGCAACGAGGTGCGCGGCAAGTGCGCCGAGATCATCCAGAAGCGCCTCGCCGATGCAGGGATCAAAGTAAAAATCCGCGTCCTCGAATGGGCGGCCTTCGTCAACGATTTCATCAACAAAAAGAAATTCGACGCCACCATTTTAGGTTGGACAGTGCCGCTCGACCCGGACATTTATGATGTCTGGCACTCAAGCAAGACCGGCCCCGGCGAGTTGAATTTCATCTCCTACAAAAACCGGGAAGTGGACGATCTGATCGAAAAAGGACGCAGCACCTTCGATCAGCGTCAGCGAAAAAAATATTACGACCGCGTGCAGGAAATCCTCGCCGAGGAGCAGCCCTACACCTTCCTGTTTGTCCCCGATGCCCTCCCCATCATTCACGGCCGCATCCGGGGCATCGAAGTCGCCCCTCTCGGCATAGGCCACAATTTCATCAAATGGTACGTCCCGAAAGAACAGCAGAAACTCACCATGACCCGATAGCGATTATTCGTCTTGACCATGTACAAGCGGGTATGCTTTCTTCCGGATTCGTTTTCTAGATAACGAAGAAAGATGGTTCCTGATTTGTTGCGGAATGGTGCTGCCAGACTTGCCGTCATTGGCCGGCGATTTCAAAAAGGCCCCATCGCCCAACACGCGCCATCTCAAATACCAACGGCAGGGAACTCCGGATATTGACGTAAAATCCCGCCTGACACGCCGGATGCATGGTCGTTCAATATCCGGGCGATGAAACGGCGCTTACTTCCTGAACTTTTCCAGATAATCTTGCAGGGCGTCTTCGCTGCTCCTGAAAGCGATCTCAAGCCAGGGGATGTCTTCCGGTAAAAACAAACCGACTTCCAGCGATTCATCGAGGGCTTCGGGAACGCCTTCCAGCAGCTTCGCATGATAGACGACGATGGCGACGGAACTTCCGGGATAGGAATAAACGCCGACGAGAGGCCCGATATCGACTTTCAGGCCCACCTCTTCCCATGTCTCACGCCGGGCAGCCTCTTCCACCGTTTCCCCCACATCGACAAAGCCGCCGGGGATGACCCACAGGCCAACACCGGGAGGAATGGCCCTCTTCAGCATGACAATGCGACCGGCAACCTCCGTAATGGTGCAGGCGGCTATTTTGGGATCGAGATAAAAAACATAACCACATTGGGAACAGACAAGGCGCTGCGGCTCCCCCGCCTTAATCAGCTTGAGTTCCAGCGGTCCGCCGCACCGGGGACAGAAGCGGTATGTTTCAATGCGATGCATCTAATTTGGAAATCCCTGTAATGGTTTTATGTTCTCTCTCACTCTTTTTATGACACACCTGTGAGATATATTGAAATGAACTTCCCAGGTCAAGGGAAAAACCGGCGTCTTACAAAATTATATCCGCCATCCGCTATTCCGATAGAAAGGTCCTTCCATGCTGATGTCTTTTTCTACGGGAACCATTATTTTTACCTTGACAGACCTGATATTTTTTATCATAATCCGCGCCGGTCAGCCTCAATACCCCCTTAAAAAACTAATAAATCAGCCTGCAACACGATACCGGCAAAGTCCGGTTTGTGAAGACATGATGCGTTTGTATCAATGCCGGCGCCGTGATTTTGCCGGTATGACAATTTTTTACGAGACCATCCTTTTTGGATGCAATCCTGCTTGCACAACACAAGGATTATAAATCAACAAAGACAAGCAGGTCACGCGATTGGGGTTGCAATTCGTGAGTAAAAAACCGTCCTATGAAGAATTAGAGATCAAAATCAGCAAGCTGGAGGACAATGCCCGCCGAGGAGGACGAATCCTTGAGGCCTGCCGGACGATCGTCGAATCAACGAACGATTCCATCTTCCTCGTCGATCGGAAAGGCCGGTACCTCTTGTCAAATCAGTCGCACAATTCAGCGCTCGGTCTTACGGCCAGTAAGATACGGGGCAAATATTACAGCGAATTTCATTCACCCGAAACCAGCCGTGAGTTTCAGAATAATATTGAAAAGGTATTCGAAACGGGCATGTCTTTACAGTACGAATACAGCACCGGTCAAGACGAACGGTGTTTTCTGCAAACACTCAGCCCTGTCAAAGCCCTCGGTCCCGAAAAAGATATAACGTCCGTCAGCGTCATCGAAAAAGAAATAACCGACCGCAAAAATATGGAAACCGCCTTGCGGTTGATCGAGGAAAAAACGCATGACCTTCTTGAAAATATCATCGATCCCTATTACGAAATGGACCTGCTCGGCAATTATACCTATCTGAACGAAGCGGCAAAGAGAAATATGACCGGTTCCCCCAATTTTACATTGGTCAGCCGCAATTCCAGCGAATTCACAAACGCCGATGATATCAACAGGGTCATACCCATCTTCTATGAAGTTTACGAAACGGGAAAACCCAAAACCGGCGTTGAAGTCAGCTTTGCTGCGGACAGCGGAATCCGGAATCTGGAAATATCCATATCCCCCATAAAGGATTCCCAGGGCAATGTCGTCGGTTTTCGGGGAATATCGAGAGACGTAACGGAAAATAAAATGATGCTGGAAAATATACGGGCAAGCGAAGAGAGATACCGCAGCATCATTGAGAATATCGAAGAAGGGTATTACGAAGTTGATAATAACGGCATTTTTACTTTTTTCAATAATTACGCCGAAAAAATTCTTGGGTATCTGCCCATCGGCGTTCCATACAGCAAGTTCATGACGGAAGAGAGTGCAAAAAGGGTTTTTCAGGCCTTCAACATCGTTTATCAGATGGAAAAACCCGCGACAGGAATCGTCATAGAGGCCGTCGCAAGCGACGGAAGACATATCAACCTGAATGTCTCTGTGTCGCTGATAAGAGACGCAAAGGGCAAAAAAACGGGTTTCCGGGGGATCATCAACGATGTGACGGAACGTGACAGTATGGCGGAAGAATTGAGAAGAAGCGAGGAACGCTACCGCAGCATCATCGAAAACATTCAGGACGGCTATTACGAAATCGATTTGTCGGGCGCCCCCCTCTTCTGCAACGACGCCTATCTCAAAATCCTGGGCTATAACCGTGATGAATGGTTTTCAAGCCATTTTACGAATTATTCGGACAAGGAAAGCACCGACAGACTGCTGGCGATCTTTACCGATATATTCAGGTCCGGGAAACCGGCAAGCGGCATCGAGTGGAAACTTTCAAAGAAGGACGGATTTATCCGAAATATTGAAGAAACCATTTCCCTGATCAAAAACGCAAAAGGCGAGCCCATCGGCTTCAGGGGTCTTGTCCGCGATGTCACGGAGCGAAAGAACCATGAAACCATTATCAAACAGTTGGCTTATCATGATTTTCTGACAGGCCTGCCCAATCGTCTGCTGTTTTTCGACCGGTTCAAACTGGCTATGGAAGCGGCGAAAAGGAAAAAACAACTGTTGGCCGTCATGGAAATCGACCTTGACGGATTCAAAGCCGTCAATGATTCCTACGGACACCATATCGGCGATCTTCTCCTCCAGGAAATTGCCGATCTTCTCCGCGGCATCCTGCGTCAAAGCGATACGGCGGCCAGGATGGGAGGCGACGAATTTATGCTGTTGTTGCCGGAAATAAAGGATATCGGCGACGCGGAGCTTATTGCGGTAAAAATACTGCGCGCCTTTGAAAAACAATTCATTCTGGAGAGGCATATCATCTATATGACGCCGAGCATCGGCATCGCCGTCTTCCCGGAGCACGGGCATGACGCCGATACCATGATCAGACACGCAGACATTGCCATGTATCAGGCCAAGGGAAAAGGCAAGAACAGCTACCAGATATGACGCCGGGGAAACGGCCGCTCAATTTTTTCACGTCTTGTTTTCTTACGATTTATTCATCAGTCCGTAAATGAGTCTGAAGAAAATCCTTAAATTCCGGATAATCCGACGGCAGCTCATAGGGTTCTCCCGACCGTTGATCCAGATCTTTCATGCTCTCCGGCAATGACGGGGCAACATTAAGAAGGCCCTTTATCTCCTCGGGAAACTTAGCCGGGTGGGCCGTCTCCAGACACACGCAGGGCGCCTGATCCCCCGTTTGCGCCAGGTAACTTTCCAACCCGCACCAGCCCACGGCGCCGTGGGGCTCCAGGATAATGCCGTATTTCCGATAGACGCGCCTGATGGTTTCCCGCGTTTCATCATCGGAAACGCTGACGGAATAGATGCGCCGCCGCATTTCCGCCAGATCGGGCATTTTGTGGACGTTTCCGGTTCGATCCACCGTGCCGCCGTAAAGGTCAAAGAAGCGGGCCAGGTTGCTCGGATTGCCCACATTCATGGCATTGGATATGCTGTTCCGGGACGGGGATACCTTCCGATAGACTCCCGTTTCCAAAAATCGCGGGAATTCATCATTGTCGTTGGTCGGCATCAACAGCCGTTTTACGGGCAGTCCCACTCGCCGGGCAAATTCGCAGCCCAGGGCGTCGCCGAAATTGCCCGATGGAACGCAAAAAACCATTTCCTCGCCCCCTTCGGCAATCTGGGCATAACAATAGATATAATACATCATCTGAGGAAGAATGCGGCCGAAATTGATGGAATTAGCCGATGTCAGGTTGAATTTCGCCAGACCGGGATCGGAAAATGCCTGTTTCACGAGATTCTGGCAATCATCGAACTTACCGGAAACGGAGATGGCCCGGACGTTATCGCCGATGGTATCCAACTGCTTCTTCTGCATATCGCTGACTTCCGTCCGGGGATACAGGATATGAACATCGATGCCGCCGATGCCTTTAAAGGCCTCGCCGACGGCGCTTCCCGTGTCTCCCGATGTCGCAACCAGGACGTTGAGCCGCTCGCCGCGGGTCCGGAAGGTATTCATCAGGCGGGCCATCATGCGGGCGGCAAAATCCTTGAAAGACGCTGTCGGTCCCTGATCAAGACGCAGAATAAACAAGCGACCCGCCGCCCTTTCAATCGGCACGGGGAAATTGTAGGCATCCGCAACAATCCCCTCCAACACCGGAGTATCTATTTCCCCGGAAAGAAAAGCCCCGGCCACCAATGAGGCCGCCGCCCGATAGGGCGCCCCCTTGAGGGCCATGACGGCATCAAGGCTCAAAGAGGGAATGGATCCGGGCATAAACAGCCCCTCGTCCGGCGCCTGCCCCTGGAGCAGCGCTTCTTTAAACGATACGGTTCCTGTAAACGGAACAAGCCCCGCCACAGAGGCCAGATTTCGATTTGTACTGTAATATCGGATACCCATTATTCGTCACCTTTAACCTGTCTGCGATCGCCCATAACCCATCGCCTGTTTTTATCGGTCTATGGTCTTCGTACTTCTTACAAAACTGAGAAAACGGCGGTGATAGGCCATTAAGTTAAGTTGCTTCTTATAAATCAAGTAAAATTTTCTTTCTATAGAAAAATGGTCGATAGGAATGACGGAAATGATACCCTGTCCACGTTCCCGCTCGACGGCCTGATCGGATATGATGGACATGCCGACACCGGCGATAATCGCTTCTTTTATGGCTTCCGTGCTTCCCATTTCCGAAACGATGTTGAAATCGGCAAGGCTTTTGCCGGTCCGGCCCTGGAGATAATGCTCCAGGGTTTCTCTGGTTCCCGACCCCCGCTCGCGGATGATGAAAGGCAAAGTCGCCAGTTCTTCAGGCGTGAGAGCCCCCGCTGTTGCCGGCCCGCAGCCCGCCTGCGCGGCAAGGACCAAGTTATCTTTCCACAACGGTTCAACATGAAGTTTTTTTTCGTGCGTCTCATTACCGATAAAACCGATCTCCGCCTGGCCTGTCAAAACCCTTTCCAGGGCCTCTCCGCTGTCGCCGGCCTGGATATGGAGATGAATTTCGGGATGGAGCTTCTTAAATCTGCCGAGGAGCCGGGGCAATATATAGGTCGATGGGATGTTGCTTGCACAGATGAAGACGGCGCCGGATTCCTGGTTTCTCATGATCTGTATCTTGTCGTGGGCCTCGTCTCTGATTCTGCAGATCCTCCGGGCATGGTCATAGAGAATGCGGCCTTCCGGCGTCAAGGAAATACCGGCGTTCGTTCGGACGACAACATGCGTGCCGGCCATATCTTCAAGATGCTTAACGTGTTTTGTCAATGTCGGCTGCGACAGACGCATGCGGCGGGCGGCGCCGGTAAAACTACCCGCTTCGACCAGTTCAATGAGGGTTTCCAGTTGCTGTATCGTGATGTTTTTAAAGTGTTTGTAACTCATGGTTTCCAACTATCATATTTTAAATGCATAATCAAAGTCCCATCATCACAAATTATGAATTTGACACGGCGCTGATTCTTATATAAGTTTTCTTCCACACGGAGTGACGATAAGCTCAAACTTCATGAAATGGGGAAGAAACAGATGTCGGAAAAAGATATGATCCGCCTGACCGAAACCGTTCACGGCGCCGGTTGAGCCTGTAAAATCGGGCCGGAGGATCTGGCCCGTGCATTGGAGGGTTTGCCGCTTATTGCCGATCCAAACCTGGTTGCAGGCATGGAGGGAAATGAGGACGCCGGGGTCTATCGATTGACCGACGATCTGGCCGTGATCCAGACCGTAGATTTTTTTACCCCCATCGTTGATGATCCTTACACCTTCGGACAGATCGCCGTGGTCAATGCCTTAAGCGACGTTTACGCCATGGGCGGCAAACCCTTAACGGCCATGAATATCGTCTGTTTTCCCGTCAAAACCATGGACATGGACATTCTCCGCCGGATACTGCTTGGCGGTCTGGATAAGATGCGGGAAGCCTCTGTGACCCTGGTCGGCGGCCACAGCGTGGAAGACAACGAACTCAAATACGGCTTATCTGTGACCGGTCTGATCCATCCTCAAAAAGTCCTTTTCAACCGGGGCGCACGGGCAGGCGACAAACTCGTTCTGACAAAACCCCTCGGCACAGGCATCGTCAATACCGCCGTCAAGGGGGGTGTCGCACCGGCAAACCTGGTTGACATCGCCATAAATTGCATGACCACCTTAAACAAAAAAGCGGCGGAGTTGATGGTGGAAACACCTGATGTTCATGCCTGCACCGACGTTTCCGGCTTCGGCTTTCTCGGTCATGCCCTCGAAATGGTGGAGGGAAGCACAGTGGGCATGACGATTGATTCCACAGCTATCCCCTATTTCCCGGAAATCAGGGAATTCATTGAAACGGGCATTGTTCCCGGAGGACTGTATCGCAACCGCTCATACCGTGAGCGTCTTATCGAAAAGGCGCCTGATTTGCCGGACTGGATGGTGGATGTTCTTTTCGATCCGCAGACAGCGGGCGGTCTCCTGATCGCCCTAACGGCTTCCCGGGCCGAAGGGCTGATTGAAACAATGCATGCCGCCGGGATAAAAGATGCCGCCGTCATAGGAGAAGTGACGGACCGGCATCCCGGAAAAATCCATATTTATTAAGGAAAAAAGGCAAAGGTAAGAATAAAAAGGATCCAAGACCTTTGAAAAACGCTTCTTGTGTCATTGCGAGCGAAGCGAAGCAATCTCATAAGTATCCAATTGGAGAGATTGCCACGGCACTTCGTGCCTCGCAATGACAGAAAACGGAGAAATTCAAAGGCCATCGGCTGCTGCCCATGGCCTTTGAATTTCAAGCATTTCTTAATCAGCCTCGATCTTATCCTTGTTCCCCTTAATGCACTCCAGCCGGTTTAAGGCATTGATGTACGCCTTTGCCGAAGCGACGATGACATCGGGATCGGCGCCGTGGCCGACGACGGACCGGCCGTTGTACTGAAGTTGAACCGTCACCTCGCCCTGGGCATCCGCACCCCCTGTGATGGCATTCACGGCATACTTGATCAGGTGGTAATCGGTATTTGTAATCTTCCTGATGGCGGCAAATGTCGCATCCACAGGACCGACGCCGAATCCGGCATCCTGAAATACCTTCCCGTCGATTTCCATCTGCATCGTGGCCGTAGGAATGGCAATGTTGCCGCTCATGACACTTAAATAAACCAGTTTATATTTATCCGTCACCCGCAGGATCTCCTCAAAAAGGATGGCCTCCAGGTCCTCGTCAAAGACCTCCTTTTTCAAATCGGCCAACTCCTTGAAACGCACATAAATTCTTTGCAGCTCGAAATCCTTCAGACTGTAGCCCATTTTTTTATAATGCTCGCTGATGGCATGACGGCCGGAATGTTTTCCCAGGATGATATGGCTCTCCGAAATGCCGACGGATTCGGGTTTCATGATCTCATAGGTCGTCCGCTCCTTGATCATGCCGTCCTGATGGATACCCGACTCATGGGCAAAGGCATTGGCGCCGACAATGGCCTTGTTCGGTTGGACATTGATCCCCGTAATCTGGGTCAGCAGACGCGACGTCTGATAAATATTTTTCGTCTTGATCCCCGTATAATAATTAAAAAAATCTTTCCGCGTGTCGAGGGCCATGACAATCTCTTCCATGGCGGCATTTCCCGCCCGCTCGCCAATGCCGTTGATGGTGCATTCCACCTGCCGTGCGCCGTTCCGGATGGCCGCCAGGGAATTTGCCACAGCGAGCCCCAGGTCGTTATGACAATGCACGGAAATGATGGCTTTATTGATGTTTTTGACATTCTCAAAAAGATAGGCGATCAGATTGCCGAACTCTTCGGGGATGGCGTAGCCGACCGTATCGGGAATATTGACGGTCGTGGCGCCGGCGGCAATCGTGGCTTCCACGATATCGCAAAGATAATCCTTGTCCGTACGCGTGGCGTCCATAGGCGAAAACTCGATTTTTGCCGGATAGGCAGCGGCGTGCTTAACCATGTTGGCCGCCGAAACGAGAACGTCGTTGCGGCTTTTGCGCAACTGATATTTAAGATGAATGTCCGAAGAAGAGAGGAATACATGGATCACGGGTTTGGCGGCCTCGGCAATGGCTTCCCATGCCCGGTCGATGTCGAGCTGATTGGCCCTGGCCAGGCCGGCAACCTGCGATTTTTTAATGACGCCGGCGATTTGCCTGACCGATTCAAAGTCGCCATCCGACGTAATGGGGAATCCCGCTTCAATAATATCCACGCCCAGGCTTTCCAGTCTTTTGGCAAGCTGAATTTTTTCTTCCGGATTCATGCTCGCCCCCGGCGACTGCTCGCCGTCCCTTAATGTTGTGTCGAAAATGTAAACCCTCTCTTTTTTTTCTTTCGGACTCATGTTCATCTCTCCTTTCGTTTTTGGAAAATAAAAAAGGCCATGGACTCGCCGCCCATGGCCTTTAGGTTTAATATTTTTAAATGGTTACGGTTTTCCTAAAGACGACGGGCAGGAAATATGGAGCAGGCAAAGAAGAGCGAGGCCCAAAAGGACCAATAGGCTAATTCCAAAAACTCTGTCTTCCGTCCGACCCAGCGTCATCTAAATAAAAACCCCATATTTTTAATTGCCTCGTTACTAAAGTATAATAGAGGAATTTGTCAAGTTAAATTTTTATAATTAAAATTTTAATATATCAAGACTGTGCAAACAAGGCTTTAAACTTGACAAAAAAACGGCCATTTCTTATAGTCCTGACATCTAAAAAAATCATAAAATCTGCATAAGTAAAAAAGGAGACCCATTATGGCCAAAATCGACGCCTTTTTCCAGTTGATGCACGATCAGGGAGCATCGGATCTGCATCTCATATCCGGGCAGCAGCCGGTTCTCAGAATCAGAGGCGATCTGGAGCGGGTGAAATACAATGAACTGGAAAATGACGAGCTGAAGAGTATGCTCTATGAAATTACGGCGGAACATAAAATTAAAATATTTGAAGAAACGGGAGATGTCGATTTTGCCTATGAAATCCCCGGCCTCGCCCGCTATAGAGCCAACTTCTTTCAGCAGAAATACGGCATCGCAGCGGTCTTCAGAGAAATCCCCAGCAAGGTTGTGACGTGCAAGGAATTGGGCCTTCCTCCCGTCTTGGAAAAACTGGCCTCTCTGCCGCGCGGGCTTGTCTTGGTCACAGGGCCCACGGGCAGCGGCAAATCGACGACTCTGGCCGCCATCATTGATGAGGCGAACAGAACCCGCAAGGATCACATCATCACCATAGAAGACCCGATTGAATTTGTTCATCAAAGTGAACAATGCGTCATTAACCACCGGGAGGTCGGCCTCCACACCAAAACTTTTTCCGCCGCCCTGCGCGGCGCCCTGCGCGAAGATCCCGATATCATCCTGGTCGGCGAAATGCGGGACCTGGAAACCATTTCGCTTGCCATTGAAGCGGCTTCGACGGGTCACCTTGTTTTCGGCACGCTCCATACGCAAAGTGCGGCAAAAACCATTGACCGGGTTATTGAGGTTTTCCCTGCCGAGGAACAGATGCAAATCAGGTCAACCCTGGCGGACGGCATCAGGGCCATTATTTCGCAAACCCTCTTCAAAAGAGTCGACCAAAAGGGCCGGTGCGCCGCCATGGAAATACTGATCGCCAATTCGGCAGTGCGAAATCTCATCAGGGAATCCAAGACTTTTCAGATACCGTCCATGATTCAAACGGGCAAGAAATACGGCATGCAATTGCTGGATGATGCAATTATGGACCTTTACAACAAAGGCTGGATCAGCGCCGACGACGCATATACGAAGGCCAACGAAAAAGCTAAATTCCGGCATCTTTTAAAGTCGCCGCCGACTGATTTTACGGAAGTATAGCAGAGGGCAACGTCAGGGCGCCGGCAGATCAGCAGCCATTGAGACATTTTTGGGAGGTTTTATGCGAAAAGAAGAGATTGATTACATTCTGACCAAGATGCTTGACTCGGCCAAAAACGTTTCCGATTTGAATATTACCGTAGGCAGACCTTTTCAGGTGGAAAGCGCCGGACAACTGATGAGCGTTAAATTCGACCCGCCGTTCAACAGTCTGACGCCTTTTCAGGCGGAGGTCTTTGCCTTGAACCTGCTCCGCCAGGACCGCCGTCTCACGGAGATGCTCCTTACCGATGGGTCCTGCGATTTGTCTTATGAATTGCCCGGCAAGGCGCGTTTTCGCGTCAATGTCTTCTCACAGAGGGGCTATTACTCCACCGTTTTGAGAAAACTGGAAACAAAAATACCCACACGCCAGGAATTGAATCTGCCGGACGCTTTTTATAATATGTCCAAAGAAAAGAACGGCATCATCATGATCACCGGCGCCACGGGCAGCGGCAAGACAACCTCGCTGGCCACTATCTTGAATGAAATCAACGAGGAACAGGCCGCGCATATAATCACCCTGGAAGACCCTGTCGAATATGTCCATGCCCATAAGAAATCCACCCTGAACCAGCGGGAGCTGGGAACCGATTTTGATTCGTACGCCAACGGCCTGCGCGCCGCTTTAAGACAGGCGCCGAAAATCATTCTCGTAGGTGAAATGCGCGACAGGGAAACGGTGGAAATCGCCCTTTCAGCCGCAGAAACAGGACACCTTGTCTTAACCACTCTGCATACGATCGACGCCGGCTCGACGATAAACCGCATCATCGGCATGTTTGCGTCGGACGAGGAAAATCAGGTCCGCATCCGTCTGGCTGAAACGATGAGATGGATCGTTTGCCAGAGACTGCTTCCCAAAGTAGGCGGCGGCAGGGTGGCTGCTTTTGAAATCATGGGCACCAATCTGCGCATCAAAGACACCATTTTGAACGGAGAATCGGAGGGAAAAACATTTTACGAAATTATTTTGGCCAACCGGGCTTTTGGAATGACGACTTTTGAGGAGTACATGGTCGACTTGTTTAAAGACGGTCTGATTACGGAAGAAACGGCGAGGGCTTATGCGTCCAACAGGAGCATCATCGGCCGGGGCATCGACTTTATAAAAAGCGCCAAGGGAGAAACCACAACGGACATCGGCAAGCTTGAAGTCGATACGAATTACGGCAAGGGAAAGCCGAAAGGATGGTAGGACACAAAACAGGAGACGCTTATGGAAGAAGATAAAAACAGACCTGCGGGGACAGCGGATGAAGAACTTTACGATTCACCGGATGAAGGTCTTTTCGATTCACCGGATGAAGGTGTTTTCGCCTCGCCGGATGAAGATCTTTACGATTCGGCAGACAGTCTTTTCGATTTCGTCGGCGCCGATGAAAAGACAGCCATTATCTGCGAAGCCGATGACGCCGTGCGGGAAAGCGTAGCCAATACCATGAAAGTCATGGAATACAAGGTTACCGAAACCTCGTCCGTAACAGACGCCCTGATGAATATGCGTTACCATACCTATGATTTGATCGTTATCAATGAAAACATCGATTCAGCCGATCCGAACAGCGAAAGTGTGCTGCTGCATTTACAAGGCCTCCCCATGTCGGTCAGACGCCCGATGTTTGTCGTTTTAGTCAGCGAGAAGTTCCGCACAATGGACAACATGGCCGCCTTCAACAAGAGCGTCAATATGATCATCAACACCCAAAACATGGACAATTTCGAATCGATTGTCGGCAGGGGGATGTCGCTCAGAGACATTTTCTACGGCGTATTTAACGAGGCGAAGAAGAAAACGGGCCGCATTTGACGTCATCCCGGCAATCCTGCGCCCTCATCAGACAGGCTGCGGCTTCATCATGACGGCCTGAGCGCTTGAAGCATTCCGCCAAAGACAGATAATAAAAAGGATTGTGCGGCTCCAGGGCAATGGCCTGCAAAAAGACGCCGACGGCTTCTTCATGGAAACCGAGCCGGAAAAGCGAGTTGCCCAGGCGATTATGGAATAAAGGCGCATCCTCCGGTTTCAGACAAACGGCTTGCCGACAGCAATCGCGAGCCTCTGCGAATTTCATCCGCTTCACCAGTATATCCGCCAAATCCATATAATAAATCGGCTTGTCGGGGCGGAGGTCCAGGGCCTTGCGTTGCGCGCCCTCCGCTTTCTCATCATTTCCCGTACCGCTATAGACGTGAGATAATTTATTAAATACGCTGTCCGCCGTTGATTCGTCCATTTCGGCGGCCTTTATGTACGCTTCTTCGCCGCCCGCCGAGTCGCCGGCCCGGATCAGGGCGCTTCCCAGACGGCAGTAAAAGTCGGCCTCCAGGGGATCAACGGCAATCATTCTTTCATAAACTGCAACCGCTTTTTCAATAAAGCCTGCCTTGAGATACGCATCGGCGAGTTCTCCAAGATAACCCGCATCGTCCGGCTGCACCTCGACGGCCTTTTCACAAACCTGAATCAAACGCTCATAAAGACCCTGGGATTTGAAAATCCTGACCAGTTCATCATAGGCAAATCCGGTAAAGACAGCCTGCTTAACCTCGCGCGACAATAATTCCTCAAAACACTCAATGGCGTCGGACAATCTGCCGCCGTCATGGCAGGCCCAGGCCAAACCAAGAAGGAAGGAATTTTCGGACGGGCAAGCGTCAACCAGTTTCCTGTAAATGCAAACGGCCTCTTCATAACGCCCGGCCTGCATGTGCTCTTCGGCCCGGCGGATAAACTGATCAGGATCTTCTTTTTCGACCATGTCTATTACCCGCAACTGCAGGAACTGCCGCAGGAACTTTCCAGTACGAGGCTTGACGTCAACTTGAATCCTTTTCCCTGATCCGTGTCGATGAAATCGACGACGATCGGTTTGGCTTTTTCCAGCAGGGTCTTCTCGATAAGATACGTAATTCCGTTCTCACCAATGACTTCATCCGTATTTTGCGGCTCATCCAGAGCCATTCCCAGTGCGGGACCGGATCAGCCGCCCTCGAAAACCATAATCCTCACGGACGTTGGCCCTTCCCTGCCCGCAAGAAATTCTTTTATCATTTCATTTGCTTTATCCGTCACTTGCAACATGATGATTCTCCTTAATGCCTGTTTTGTCATCGCATACCAACCGGCGATGTTTCGCTAAATTATTCATGAACGATCATTTGTCAATGAAAATTTTACCGGTGCAGAAAATAAAACGCCGATCAACCGTTATCCGTTAAGTCGATCGGCGTTTTGCGGGGATTTCGAGCGTCACGCGCCCATTGAGACTGCGTTACTGCTCTTTTAAATTCTTATAGTCCTTAATGATCCGGGGAAGAATCATCTGATGCTGCGGGCAGATGGATTTCGGATTCTGATACGCGGCGCCGGCAAAAGCGCACAGGTAGTTTCTGATCCGCGTCAGGGAGATGATTTCATCAACCAGGCCGTATTTGGCGCAGTAGGCCGGACGTGAATTGTTATGATATTCCCTGGCCATCTGATTCATCTTCTCGATGATGGCTTCAATGGGTTTGCCCGCATCCTTGTCTTTGACCAATCGGCGGGAATATGTCGCCACAGCAGCCGTTTGGCCGTGCATAACATAAATTTCCGTCGCCGCCGTCCCCAGGGTAAAGGCGTTGTGATCGTTCGCCGTGGGACCGCCCATCAGGTAATGGGCAGCGGCGGTTCCTTTTCTTAAGACAATCAGAATTTGCGGAATAACGGATTGCTGGATCGAATAAATGAGGCTTTGCCCCAATCCGAGAAGCTCGGCCTTTTCCGCCGTATCGCCCACGTCGATGCCGCTGGTGTCCTGGATCCAGACAATCGGTATCCGGTCGCGCGAACAGAAAGTCACAAATTCGCTCATTTTTATGAGGCCCTGGCGGTACAGTTTTCCGCCGATGCCCGGATAATCGGCATATTCCGGATAGCCCTTGGGAAGAATGCCCTGACGGTTGCCGATGACGGCTATAAGGTATCCGTCGATTTTGACAAGGCCCGTGTAAATCTCGGGTCCGTAATCGGGGCGGTATTCCATCTGCTCGCTGTTATCGACGAGACGGGCAAGAATTTCATCAAACTTGTATGTCTTTTTCTGTTCAAAAGGCAGAAGCGTGTAAATATCTTCCGCCGGGAATTTGGGCTCCGCCGGTTTGGCTACGCGGAAAAATTTGGGATGATAAGAGGGAACATCTTTCATGTAATCCTTCAGCCCATCCAGGACGCCTTTTTCTTCCTCGTAAACATAGCGGAAAAAACCCGTCTCATCATAATGGATCTTCGCGGTTCCCGGAGGATGACTCTTAAAGTGCCGGGTTGTTTCAATCAAATCTTCTACATACTCGGCGTCGAAGTCGCCCTTTGGGGCCATGCCGCTTACGATGCCGGCGCCGCCGACGGCAATGTTGCAGTTTTTATGGGCAAAAAGAACTGTCGGGCTGATCCCCTGATAACCGCCTCCCGCCGGGTTGGTGCCGTATATGCCGGCAAGAACCGGTATCCCCAACTGATTCAGTTCGGCATGACGGAAAAAAGGCGCCCCCGATCCCCGCCGGTTGGCGTAAAATTTTTCCTGGTCTGACAACTTGACGCCACTGCAGTTGACGAGCCAGACGAGGGGCAGATTCAACCGCTTTGCCAGATCCGTCACCCGTAAAATGTTGTCGGACTGCCCGGGAAGCCACGCGCCGGCCATGACCTTGTTGTCAAATCCGATGATGACCGCCCACTTGCCCGATATTTTACCCAGGCCGTCAAAAACATTGCTCGTTCCTTCGACATTGTCCGAAGGGTTATACAGCGTATGAAGAGGACACCAGCTGCCTGCGTCAATGAGATATTCAAGCCTCTGCCAGACGGTCATTTCACCTCTCTTGTTGATCTCCTCCTCCGGCAGACCGGCCTTTTTAACCTGATCGACCAAACCGTCGATCCCGGCTTCCACTTGTTTTATTTGATTTATATTGTCCTCGGCCCGCTTGATTTCGGCTTCTTTCAGTCCCCGTCCGAAATCATCCATCTTTTCAAAATAAGGTCTCATGAATCGTCTCCTGAATTTTTTTGTTTTTGATAAATATTCCCGTTTGTTTTTGATGCGATTTATTTCAATATCAGCGCATATATAAAGAAATAGGAAAACCGTGTCAATGATATTCTATCCCGAAGTGATGCCGTTTATTCCGATTGATGACTTGCCGACCTTGAACGAATACCTGTTGATTTTAAGAATATCTGATGATAGGTGATTCATGGCTTTCAAAGAGTTAAAATCTTTACGGCAGACAGCCGCACCCCTTTAACATGAAGCTGTTTTGAGCCGACGGAAGCTTTATTGAGGGATAGAGAACACCCACAGTTGCTTTTTAAGCCTCCATTATCCTGATGGAGATTTTTTTGTTTCCGTGTAACCTTTATACATGACCTTGCGTCTATTGGACGAGTGTCATGAAATCCTCAAGTCCATTTTGGTTATGCGGGATTTTCAATCACTCAGAACTGACACAGGAGAATCATTCATGGCACGAGTAAAACTGATCGAAAATAAAGACGCACGAGCGGAGGCAAAGGAACTATTCGAAAAACTGGAAGCGAACGGCAGCCGGATTCTGAATCTGCAAAAGGCCCTCGCTCACAGCCCGCGCATCCTGCGGGATTTTATCCGCCTCGGCAATTCCCTCCTGTACAAAACCGCCCTGCCCGATACATTGCGGGAGCTTGCCATCCTGAGGGTCGGCGCTCTGACAAACGCCCATTACGAATGGACGCAGCATGTCCGCGTCGCCCTGAGAACCGGCGTCCCCCAGGAGCAAATTGACGCCGTCCATCACTGGAAGCATTCACCGGCATTCAATGATACGGAACGCGCCGTCCTTAAGTACACGGACGAACAAACCCTGCATATCCGCGTCTCCGACGAAACCTTTAACGGGATGAGAAATTTCCTGAACGAACAGGAAATTATCGAACTGACCGTCACGATCGGTTACTACGGCATGGTCTCACGGGTGCTGGAAACGTTGCAGGTCGAACTCGAATCATAAAGAACCGCATTTTCACCGCAAGGGGGCATACCATGAAGAAATATGGGCTTTTATCTTTTGTGTGTTTCATTCTGGCCCTGGGGATTTTCCTGGCATTTTCATTCCTGAAAAACGGCGAGGCCTCCAGGCAGGAGTATCGTCTGGCCCCGATCACTAAAGGAAGTCTCAAATCCCTCGTTTCCTCCACGGGCACCTTGAATCCCATCAACACCGTCAAGGTCGGCAGTCAGGTCTCGGGGATCATAAAAGAGATCTACGTCGATTTCAACTCGACCGTCAACAAGGGCCAGGTCGTCGCCCTCATCGATCCGGCCTTTTATGAGGCCCAGGTGGAACAGTCCAGGGCACAGCTTCAGATCGCCAAAACCCAGCTTCAGGAAAGCACCCGGAACATCGCTTCTGCCGAGGCAAGCGTTCAGAACGCCGAGGCCCAGCTCGCTTCGTCCATAGCAACCCTCAAAGAAGCGGAATTGCGATATGAACGCCTGAGCAACCTGTTAAGCAGGGGCATGGTGGCCAGATCCGATCTCGATACCGCCCAGGCCCGCAGAGATAACGCCAAGGCGGCCGTGGACATGTCCCAGTCCCAGATCAAATCGGCCAAAGCCAACCTCAATCGGGTTCTGGCCCAGGAAAAAGGCTCCGAGGCCCTGATTGAGCAGCGGAAAGCCGCGCTCAACCTGGCTGAAATTCAACTCCGATACTGCACCATTAAATCCCCCATCAGCGGCGTTGTGATTGAACGCCATGTGGATGTCGGTCAGACGGTGGCGGCCAGTCTGCAATCCCCCACCCTGTTTACCATCGCCGAAGACCTGTCGAGCATGCAGGTGATGGTGAACGTCAGCGAAGCGGATGTGGGACAGATCGCCGCCGGCCAGCAGGTCGAATTCACCGTAGATGCCTTTCCCCAGCAAAAATTCAAGGCCGAAGTCCGTCAGATCAGAAATTCCGCCGCCAGCATCCAGAATGTCGTTACCTATAAAATCATTGCCGATGTCAGCAACGACACCTTGATCCTTCGGCCGGGCATGACGGCCAACGTCAACATTGTCACCGCCGAGGCGGAGGACGTCCTCAGGGCGCCCAACGCAGCCTTCCGCTTTAAACCGCCGGGGGAGACGACGGCGTCGAGCAGCCGTAGAATCCCGCCCATCCGGGAAAGGGAGACATACAAATACACCGTGAAAAAGCTCAGCCTCGACGCGGAACAGACCAAGGCCTATGAGGCCATCATTAAAGAAGCGGACGCCAAGCTCAAGCAGGCCTATGCCGTTCCCGAAGAGCAGCGCGACGTCCAGTCGGCCTGGCGGAATTATTTTACGGAAATTGTAAGGAATCTGTCTCAAATTTTGAAGCCCGAACAGTCGGGCGCCTTTCAGGAATACCTGCGGGAATTGAAGTCATACGGCGAGAAGCGCCGGCAAAGCAATCTCCGCCGCGCCCAGGTCTATATTCTCGACAAAACCGGGCAGCCCGCCGTCATTGATGTCATGGCCGGCATTTCGGACGACTCCCAGACCCAGATCGTCAGTAACGAGATCAAGGAGGGGGATAAGGTCATCGTCGGTCTCAACGCGACAGGAGCGTCCGGCAAAACAAAATCAAACCCCTTTTCCGGCATGACAAGAGCATGGAGGTAGACCTGAAAACATGGACAAACCGGTCATCAGTTTTAAAGGGGCTAAAAAAATTTATCCCATGGCAGGCGAATCCGTCGAGGCCTTAAGGGGCGTGGACGTCGATATTTATCCCGGTGAATTTCTCGCGATTATGGGGCCGTCAGGCTCGGGGAAATCAACCCTGATGCATATTGCAGGCCTCCTCGACAGCCTGACGGAAGGCAAGTACCTGTTCGACGGCGAGGATGTCTCGTTCATCTCAAGGGACAAGCAGGCCGATATCCGGAACAGAAAAATCGGGTTTATTTTTCAGAGTTTCAATCTCCTGGCCCGGTGCTCGGCCCAGGAAAACGTAGAACTCCCCATGCTCTATCGAAGACCGGCGGAATCGAATCTGCATGAAAAATCCATGGAGGCCTTGCGCACGGTAGGCATGGAGAACCGCGCCTCTCATCTGCCGGCCCAGCTTTCAGGCGGTCAGCAACAGCGGGTTGCCATCGCCCGGGCCCTGATCAACAGCCCGACGCTGATTATGGCCGATGAGCCCACGGGAAATCTGGACACCAAAACGGGCAAAGAAATCATGAACACCCTGGCGTCTCTTCATGAAGAGGGGATCACCATTATCATCGTCACCCACGATCACGAAGTCGGCCAGGCCACCCGGAGAAGAATCTTTCTGCGAGACGGTCTGATTGAAAGGGATGAACGGCAGGCGCAGAGCTCCGGGCTGACGTCGCCATAAGGCACAGGGCGAAAGACGGCCCCTCGTCCGGCGTGTAAGTCATGGAGACTTGCCCGTCTGACGCGATGACCGGCGCCTATGCCGGATTTACAGCTCTGTTTTTTATTGGGGAGGAATATGAATATCGTTATCACCATGATCCGGCTCGCTATTCGCGCCCTGCTGGCCTATAAGGTGCGAAGTCTGTTGACCATGCTCGGCATTATTATCGGCATCGGGTCGGTGATTGTCATGATCAGCGTAGGCCGGGGCGCCAACGAAAGTATCCAGAAGCAGATCCAGAGCCTCGGCGCCAACATGCTGATGATTTTCTCCGGATCAAGCCAGAGCGGCGGCGTCCGCGGCGGCTTCGGATCCGCCCCGACGCTGACGATAAGGGACGCACAGGCCATCGAAAAGGAATGCCCGTCCACCCTTAACGTCACCTACGTTCTGGGCGCCAGCACCCAGCTCGTGGCCGGGAAAAAGAATTGGGGCACCCGGTCCTGGGGCACCACGGCCAACTACAACCTCGTGCGCGATTGGCAGGTCAAAGACGGTGAATTCATCACCGAACAGCATTTTCGATCCGCCGCAGGCGTCGCCGTCTTGGGGTCGTCGGTGGCCGAAAACCTGTTCGAACCTGGCGAACAGGCCGTGGGGCAGCAGATCCGCATCAAAAACGTCCCTTTTCGCGTCATCGGCATTATGCAGACCAGAGGCCGCACCCCCTCCGGGCAGGATAACGACGACACCGTTCTTGTTCCCTATACGACCATGTCTCGAAAACTCGTCGGCGACCGCCTGCCGGGGCTCGTACATTTTATCATGGTTTCCGCCCAATCCCAGGCCCTTGTGGAAACGCTCAAGCAGGAGGTGGAAGAGCTCCTCAGGCAGCGGCATAAGATCCTACCCGGCATGACGGATGATTTTACGGTACGGACGCTCGACGAATATGCCAATATGGCCGGTAAAACGACAAACACCATGACCATGCTGCTGACGGCGGTAGCCGCCATCAGCCTGCTGGTGGGAGGCATCGGCATCATGAATATCATGCTCGTTTCGGTGACGGAACGGACGCGGGAAATCGGCATCCGCATGGCCGTGGGAGCCCGCAGCCGGGATGTCCTGGTGCAGTTTTTGGTGGAGGCCATGGTGATCAGCTTGATCGGAGGGATTCTGGGTACCGTCATAGGCGTCGCAACCGCCATCGCCATCTCCGCCCTGGCCGGCTGGGCCACCATCATCAGCCTGGATTCAATTCTTCTGGCCACGCTGTTTTCCGGCGCCGTGGGCATATTTTTCGGCTTTTATCCGGCCCGCAAGGCGTCGCGCCTCGACCCGATCGAGGCCCTGCGCTATGAATGATGACGGACATGCCGTCGCGGATGCCGATGCGCCGGACGACGGTCGACAACCTCTATCCGCAGCCCATTGTCAAAGGAGATTCAACATGAAGGATTTGAAAAAGACCGTTGCCTATCTGATTCCATCCGCCTTGATGCTTTTGTGTCTGTACGCATCGCCCTTGACGGCGGCGGCATCCGACGCCGTGGTCTTTACGCTACCCGAAAGCGTGGCAATGGCCCTCGAAAAAAGCCTTTCCCTCGATTCGGCCGATAAGGTCATTGAAAAGGCCGAATGGGAAAAAAGACGGGCCTTCAAAGGTTTCTTGCCGACCCTGAGCGGCGCTTATACCTATACGCGACTGGGAGAAGCCCCTGCATCGTCTGCCGTGGAATACCATGCCCTCAACACCGGAGGCGGCGTCAATTCCCTCTACCCTCTTATCCCAACGTGCGCCAAACGGGTGACTGTCGGGACGGAAGACAACTTTCAGGCGAGACTCACTCTGGCGCAGCCCCTATTCACGGGCTTCAAGCTCACAAGCTCGTATGAACTGGCCAAGATTGGGATCGATGTGTCCAAGGTCGATAAAGAACGGGAAACCCTCGATGTTATCCTGAAAGTGAAGGAATCTTATTTCGGCATCCTGCAGGCTGAAAAAGCCGCGCAGGTCGCCGAACAGGCGGTCAGGCAGTTTGAAGCCCACGTCAACGTCGCCCGGAACTTTTTCAACGAAGGCATGAGCACGAAAAATCAGGTCCTTGAAGCAGAATTGAACCGGGCCGAGGCCATACAGGCCAGGATCAAGTCCGAAAATTTACTCTCCCTGGCCAAGGCCCGCTTCAACAATATTCTGCGCCGGCCCCTCGACGCGCCGGTCCGGGTCGAAGACATTCTGGCCTACAAGCCTTTTCATCACGACCTGCCGTACTGCCTCGATCAGGCCATGACGTTTCGACCCGAGATCAAGGCCATTCATCTGAGGATCAATATGGCCAAGGAGCAGGTGCGCTTTTCCCGGGCCGGGTATTACCCTACCGTCGCCCTGGCCGCCAATCAGACCTGGCGGGGGGACAGCTATCGGGTCAAGGGAAGCGCCTATATAGACGATTACACGTCCTGGGATGTCATGGTGGGCATGAACTGGGAATTCTGGAACTGGCTCAAAACAAGGGATGCCGTGAGAAGCAGCAAGGCGGATCGGGACATGGCTTACAATGGCCTCATGCAGATCACAGACGGCGTCCGGCTTGAAGTGAATCATTACTATTTATCTCTCAAAGAAGCGGAAAAACAAATTTTTGTGGCGGAAAAGGCGATTGAGGGAGCCGAAGAGAACTACCTGATGAGCGAGGAAAGATATAAGGTCCAGATCGGCACATCGACTGAGGTCATCGACGCCGCCACCCTTCTTACGGCTGCGAGGCGCAGGTATTACGACGCGCTTTACAGCTATAACCTTGCCTGGGCCAATCTGGAACGGGTGATGGGACTTGGCCGGGACGGCATTTAGCGGCTTCCGGAAGCACTCTTTATTCTCCGGAATCATGGCGCCATCAAAACAACGACGCCCTTTTCGTCATCGACAATCAGAATCGTCGCCGCTGCGGCTGCCTATAACCGTTCGAGCCACTTATTCATGCGCGGCGTCTCATCGGCGTCCCATTGGGGCGAAAGCCTCAGATCCAGATACAGACCGAATAGTCTTTCCATGGTCTTGAATGGCCGTTCAATAAGGTAGAGCCTCTCCAGCGTTTTCCCATCCGCATCCCGGTCATCTTCATCATCCAGCGTTTCGGGCAGTTTCAACGACTGCAAATGGAATCGGTCGGCCTTAAAAGTAAACTCAAAGACATCCGCATCAACGGCCAGTCTTACGCGGGCCTCCTTGATCTTCTTGCCCTGGCGGAGCGCTTCCTTGCCTTCCAGCAGGCCTGCATGAAGCCCTTGACAGACGATCTGCTCGGCATAGTCGCCGTCGCCCGAGGCCAGAACAATGCGGCGCGTAAAAACAAGCTCTACCTCTTCCTGAGGCGAAAAGGCAATGCTTCCATTGCGCTCCTCGCTTTTATACCAGAGCCAGGTCAAAAAATCCCTTCCCCATAATACGCCCTCCAGAGACTGCAACTTCGCCGATTGCCCGGCGCTCAGACAGGCCGGGTCCCAGGGATAAAAAGGCTGCAGGGTGAAATTGAATGTCTCTTTGAATATCCCGTGAAAATCGTCAACGACTTTGTCCGCAAGACCTGAAAAGAAGAGTCTTTTTCCCAGGGGATTCCAGCAGATATCATAAAAAGACGGAATGGGCTGGCTCTTTTTCAGAAGGTCATGCAGAATTCTTTCTTTGATTTCATCGCGCAGGGCCCGGTTAATCCTCTTGATATTCCTTTCTTTCAGGGCATCCCTTTCCGCTTCGAGGCAACGGATTTTTAATAAGGAAGGGGGCGCCGCTTTTCTGTCCATCCTGAGAGAAAACAGCAGATAGCCGCCTACGGCGTATTTTGCCTCCGCAAAGTCCCGGTCAAGGTGATCCGCAATATCCGTCCACCCGGCGATTTTCTCTTCCGCCTCCCCTGTGAAATCGGGAAAGGCAAATTTTTTTATCTGCTCGTCGAAAAAATTGTTGAACCCCGCCTGATCCTCGCCGATCACGCGAAACGGGGCAAAGGTGATCGTTCCCTTCAAAAAGCCCATGTAATGCTCCTTCCTTATTTTATTGTCTCTTTATGTGATCCCATCCATAAAGTCAATGCGGCAGTGCTGAGGGGGCGTGAATCAGAGGGTCAGAGGATTAGAGGGGCAGAGGATCAGGGGATCAGAGGATCAGAGGGGCGGGAATCGGAAAAGCTTCTTTTATTGTTTTCTATATCGACGAACTCGTAAAAAGTTAAATTTTGTCATTTCGAGGAGCAAAGCGACGAGAAATCTATAACCATTTCAAGATTTCTCCCTTCGGTCGAAATGACAGTGCTGACGTTTTTCGACTTTTTACGAGACCAACATATTGATGCCTTCGTAAAAGTGGTAACGCACCGTTCATGTCATTTCGAGGAGCAAAGCGACGAGAAATCTATAACCATTTCAAGATTTCTCGTCGTCCCGCTTCAGCGGGACTCCTCGAAATGACAGAATCCGACTTTTTACGAGGCCGTCTATATTGTCTGTCCCGCCAAAGTGATAATGTCCTAAACTGCCAAAGTAGAAATGTCCTAAAATAAGGCTGTAATTGTTTCCTAAAGGAAGGAGGT
>JAFGHS010000167.1 GCA_016930075.1 Deltaproteobacteria bacterium | reverse complement strand
GGGGGTTTTCCTGAAGAGCTCCTCCTCCGCCCGGCGCGACCGCTGCGCGGCGACGGCCAGAGCCCCGTATTCGATGAAGGAGCCGGGATCGAACAGGTCATTGATGTAGGCCCGGGCCGTGCGCAGATTCTTTTTCTGCCTCTGCGCGACCACGTCCGGCCTTCGCTCGTCGAGGCCGAGGGCATGCCTTTCGATCACCTCGGCCAGATCGGCGCGGACCGCCTCGCTTTCTTTCCGGCCGCCCGCGTCCGGCGTCTTGTTTTCTTCGCCCTGCTTGCCGCTGTCATTTGAAGTCTCCATTGTCATCTCTCGCAGTTGAATTAATAAGCTTTCTTGCCGACGGCAGGAGTATATGAAGATGACGTGGCTGTGTCAAGGGTCTTGCTTTTAAAATCATCTTGACACGTCAATACGCTCTTTTTCGGCTGGGCCGTGTACTTTTTTCCTCGGAGTATGGCTGGGCGGCAAGCCGGGAAGGATGGAGGCCCTCGCGCGGCGGCTGTGGCCGCTGGGCATCGTATCCGCGGTTTTTCTGATTCTGAATTACCTGGAGTCCCAACTCCAGTTCCGCACATTCGGCATGAACGACCTCACCCCCGGCGCCGTTATCGCCAATACCATCCTCGGTCGCATGCTTCATCATTCCACTACCATCAACATTGAAGGCAATTCCTATCGCCTTAAAGAAAAGGTCAAGGCGGGTTTCATCAGAGCCCCGGCCCAATAATAAACCAGGGGGATATTTTTCAATGCGGTATGATCTTGATCCTGATGGGCTGCCCCTTATTTGGCGCGGTTTGGGCAGCCTGTCGCGAACTTACAGCGCAAATCACGCGCATTCACTATACCCGCAGGAATGGCAGACGGCGCAGCCGCCTTCGTGTTCGAGCCTTCCGCCGCAGTCGGGGCAGGCGCCTTTAAAGAGGGCTTTCTTCTCGATTTTTTCCGCGTAGCCGTTTGACGCCAGGTGCAGGGCAATGGCTTTGGCCACGGCGTCGGCGCAGGAGCGGATGCGGTTCTCGCCGAATCCCGACTGGGAATGGCATGAAATATCCATGAGTTGCTTGATGACCTTCTCCGGCTGGACGCCGCTTCGCCAGGCCAGGGAGACCATGCGGCCGATGGCCTCGCTTTGAGAGGCGGCGCATCCGCCCGCTTTTCCCATGGTCGTGAACAGCTCGAAAAGCCCCTGCCGGTCTTCATTGATCGTGACATACAGAGGGCCGCAGCCCGTCTGCATCCGGTAGGTCCATCCCTTCAGGGTCATGGGTCTGTCCCGGACTTCCCGCTGCTCTCTTTGTTCCTCTTCTTCTTTCGGTTTGCCCGCTGTAGAGAGCACCTGCTGATCCCGCGATCCGTCCCGATAGATGGTAACGCCCTTGCAATTGAGCTGATAGGCCAGTTCATAGACCTTTTTGACATCCTCCACCGTGGCGGTTTTGACAAAATTCACGGTCTTGCTGACGGCATTATCGGTGTGCTTCTGGAATGCCGCCTGCATCCGGATATGGTCTTCCGTGGTAATGTCGTGGGCCGTTACAAAAAGCCTGCGCACATCGGCGGGTATCTCATCCATCCCCTGAATGGACCCGTGTTCGGCGATCTTTTCCATGAGGGCGTCCGAATAAAACCCCCGGTCCCTGGCGATTTTTTCAAACAGGGGGTTGACCTCAATGAGAATATCGTTGTCCATGACCTGCCGGACAAAGGAGACGGCAAAAATCGGCTCGATTCCCGACGAGGCGTTGGCGATGATGGAGATGGTCCCTGTGGGGGCAATGGTGGTAATGGTGGCGTTTCTGATAGGCGGTTCCTTTTGCTTATCGAAGACGGAACCGCTGAAATTCGGGAAGGGGCCTCTCTGCCGGGCCAGTTCCCGTGAAGCCTCATGTCCTTCGTCATTGATAAATTTCATCACTTCCTCGCCCAGACTGATGGACTCCCCGGCGTTATAGGGAATCCCGAGTTGAATCAGCATGTCGGCCCATCCCATGACGCCCAGGCCGATCTTCCGGTTGGCATAGGTCATCTCGGCGATCTGGGGCAGGGGATAACGGTTCATTTCAATGACGTTGTCCAGAAAATGAACGGCCAGGCGCACGATCTCCCTGAGTCTCGTCCAATTGATTTTTTTATCTTCAACCATCAGTCCCAGATTGATGGAGCCCAGATTGCAGGATTCGTAAGGTAAAAGCGGCTGTTCCCCGCAGGGATTCGTCGATTCGATGATGCCGACGTGGGGTGTCGGGTTGTCGCGGTTCAGACGATCCAGAAAGATGATGCCCGGTTCGCCGTTTTCCCAGGCTTTTTTAATGATCAGATCGAACACCTCCCGTGCGTTCAGTCTCCCGGTAACTTCCTTATTGCGCGGATTGATCAGGTCGTAAGATTCGTTTCTTTCCGCGGCCTGCATAAAGGCTTCGGTCAGACCGACGGAAATGTTGAAGTTATTCAGATGAACCTGGTTGGATTTGCACTGGATGAAGGCCAGAATGTCCGGGTGATCCACCCGCAGGACGCCCATATTGGCGCCGCGCCTCGTGCCGCCCTGTTTCACCGTTTCCGTTGCAATATCGAATACCCGCATAAAAGAGATGGGGCCGCTGGAGATGCCGGCCGTCGATTGGACGACATCGCTTGCGGGGCGAAGATTGGAAAAGGAAAAGCCCGTGCCGCCGCCGGATTTATGGATCAGGGCGGTGTATTTGACGGCGTTGAATATCTCATCCATGGAATCGCCGACAGGCAAAACAAAGCAGGCGGACAACTGCCCCAACTCGCGGCCAGCGTTCATCAGGGTCGGCGAGTTCGGCATAAACTCGCGACTGGCGATCATGTCGAAAAACTTCCCGGCAAGCTCCGACGTATCGGCTCCCTTTGTGAAATTTTCATCGGCCCCGGCAATGGTTTCGGCAACCCGCCTGAACATGTCGGAGGCGGTTTCGATGATGCGCCCGTTTACGTCCTTTTTTAAATATCGCCTCTCAAGAACCGTTACGGCGTTTTTCGACAATCGCGGCGTCATTTGGAAAGACCGGTCTTCCATGATTTATCTGCTCCCTGTTTTCTTTAGTCATTAAATATTCGTGCTCGGCAGCGCACCCGACAGGCGTAAAAACCCCGCCCTATAATTCTGCTGTTGCCTTGAGAGCTTTGAATTTCCGTTTTTCCTGTCATTGCGAGGCGCGGAGCGCCGTGG
>JAFGHS010000166.1 GCA_016930075.1 Deltaproteobacteria bacterium | reverse complement strand
ATCATGTTCTTTGATATACCGTTCGGCGATTTGGGAATAGTCAAGGCCGGCGGCACGGCCCTTGTCAATGATCTTGTCGTCGATATCCGTGAAGTTCCTGACGAAAAACACGTCATATCCCCGGTACCGCAGATACCGGGTCATGACATCAAAGACGATCTCCGAACGGGCGTGGCCGATATGGCAACGGTCATAGGCCGTGATGCCGCAAGCATAAATGCCGACCTTCCCTTCCCGGATGGGGACGAAAGGCTCTTTCTTTTTCGTCATCGTATTGAATATTCTCAGAGACATTGCCGTGGTCCTTAAAAAAATTAAAAAAAAGGGGAGCCAAAGCCCCCCTCCACCTTCATCAGGAATATTATCGCTTGGAAAACTGGAACCGCTTTCGCGCGCCGGGCTGGCCGTACTTCTTTCTTTCCTTGATGCGGGAATCTCTCGTCAAAAATCCCTCTTTTTTCAGGGTCGATCGCAGATCCGCATCATATTCGCACAACACCTTGGAAATGCCGTGCTTGACTGCTCCGGCCTGGCCGGCCATGCCGCCGCCGCAGACATTGACATAAAAATCGAACTGATCATTCTTCCCTGCGATCTCAAGGGGTTGCTTAATCAACATCTTCAAGCTGTCGCGCGTAAAATAATCGTCAAAATTTCTTTTATTGACAACGATGACGCCGCTGCCTTCTTTCATGTAGACCCTGGCGATAGCTGTTTTTCTTTTACCTGTGGCATAAAAACGTTTTGCCGTCATAGTACTCCCCACATTCTATATTAATAAATCAAAATCCTCTTTGCTGCTATAATTCCAGAAGTTTCGGATTTTGTGCCTCGTGCCGGTGTTCGTTACCCGCATAAATCTTGAGTTTTTTCAGCATAGCCCTTCCCAGGGTATTTTTCGGCAGCATCCCCTTGACGGCCATGCGCAATACCTCTTCGGGATTGGTCTGCAAGAGCTTGCCTGCCGGGGTCTCTCTTAAGCCGCCGGGATAACCCGAATAACTGTAATAGATTTTATCCGTCGCTTTTTTTCCCGTCAACATCACCTTGGCGGCATTGACAACGACGATAAAGTCCCCCGTGTCCGTGTGGGGCGTATAAACAGGCTTGTGTTTGCCCCGCAGCCGGTGTGCAATCTCGGCGGCGAGCCTGCCCAGAACCTTGCCTTCCCCATCGTATAAATACCAGTCTCTGACTACTTCATCCTTCTTTGCTTGATACGTTTTCATAATTCACCCAGTCTTGAAAAATAGGTGTGCACCCTACGCAATTTCATAAACTTTGTCAAGGGAAAACCTGTAAAAAATTCATTCGCCGTATGAAAGGGGATAAAATATTTTTTATTGACATAACCCAAAGCTCTTTCCTATACTTTCTGGGCAAAAACAAACTCCACCGAAGTGAGCAAGATTTTGATCATTACCGCCATCCAGAAGCGTTATTCCTGCCGCACATTCAACCCCAAATCCATAGAGCGGGAAAAGGTCGAGGCCCTGGAGAATATTTTGCAGGGCAATACGCAAGGACCTTTCGGGGCAAAGCTGCGCTTTCGACTCGTCGATTTCAAGGTCATGAGCAAGGAAGAAATCAGGGCCTGTGGAACCTACGGCGTCATCCGGGGCGCATCTCATTTTATTGTAGGGGCTGTTCATAAAGGAGCCGGGGCCTTGGAGGATTTCGGTTACGGCATGGAGCGCAACATCCTTCAGGCCCAAGCACTGGGGTTGTGCACCTGCTGGCTTGGCGGCACTTTCAGAAGGACAGGATTTTCCGACCGTATTGGACTTCGGGATAATGAGCTTTTACCTGCCGTGGCGCCCGTCGGCTATGGGGCCGATAAACGGTCCTTCGCGGATCGGGTCATTCGGTTCGGCGCCGGATCGGACAAGAGAAAACCCTGGGAAGTCCTGTTTTTCGACCGCGAATTCCATGCCTTGAAAAAAGAAGCTGCCGGTCCGTATGCATTGCCCCTGGAATGCATCAGATTGGGACCCTCGGCATCCAATAAGCAACCCTGGCGCATTGTGCAAGAAGAACATCTTTTCCACTTCTACCTTGAGCAAACCCCGGGCTATGCCGGCAGCAACGGGGAAGTGAAACTGCAACATGTCGACATGGGAATCGCCATGAGTCATTTTGAACTCGCATCACGGGAACTCGGCATGGAAGGACGGTGGATGTTCGCTGATCCCGGAATGCAAACCGGGTCATGGGAATATGTTGCCACCTGGACGGCCGTTTCATAGGATATTTAACACCCATTATCATAATCGTTATGAAAGAAACAGACGATCCTCTTAAACATAATCCCTTCGGATCTTTGAAACCCCTTCTCAAAGGAAAGGTCGAATCGCGCCCGGCGCCCGTTAAAAGCCCCGCGCCCAAGCCTGTCGATGAGACGGCAACGGAAAACGATAAAACGGCCTTTCAGGATGCCATGAAAGGCGTACGCCTGATCGCTAAAGATAAACATGCAAAAGAGAAAAAAGCCGCAAGGCCGCCGCATATCATTCGTGAACCGGAAGTAAATGTGATGGAGCAGCTTGAGGATCTCGTGAAATATGGCGAGGGATTTATCATCTCCAACACACCGGAATACATGGAAGGAACAGGCCGTGATATCCCTCCGGAATTCGCCGAAAGGCTGCACCGGGGCGATTTTTCCATCCAGGCCCACATGGATCTTCACGGCATGGGCGTCGCACAGGCAAAGGATGCCTTCGAGGAATTTCTGAACAGGGCGATTATGACGGGGAAACGGGCTGTCCTGATCATTCACGGGCGCGGTCTTTCATCACCGGGCGAACCGATCCTGAAAAATAAAGTAAGCGATTGGCTCACCCGCAGCCACTGGCGCAAATGGGTGATCGCCTTCACGAGCGCCCAATCCTACGACGGCGGCACCGGAGCGACTTACGTGTTGCTCCGACACCGCCCCGTATCCGGGAGATCAGGGAAAGGGTCGCAACAAAAAAGAGGGCTCTTTTGAGTCCTCTTTTTTGTTTGTATAATATTGAAAATCTTAATCTTTGATTAATCTGCACGATATTTGAAAGAGATATTGAGTCTTACCCTGAAGGCCGTAATCTTTCCGTTTTCAACCGTGACATCCTGTTTGACGACTTCGGCAATTCTTAAGTCTTCGAGGCTTTTTGAAGCGGTCTTCAAGGCTTCACTGGCTGCATCTTCCCAGGATTTTGGACTTGTTCCGATAATTTCAATAATTTTATACACGGACATTGTAACCTCCTTTCGTCTCAAAGGCTAAATCCTCAAAGTAACGTTGCATGATTCATCCGCATCGAATCACCAACGCTCTTCATCAAATTTCGCGATCGCCGAACTTTCCAAAGCAACCGCTTGCGACCGGCTTTTTTACTGTTACGTGAGACTTCCTCCTCCTTTCCGCCTTTCAGGCGCTTCACGAAATGATTAATCTTGACTGTTTATATATGACAAACAACGCCTTATTATCCGTTTATCCGTATTTGCAAAAACCTCTTCTCCGCAATATAAAACAATCAAATCTTTGGGAAATAATAGCCGAGGGAAAAATATTGTCAATATAAATTTTGCTTTCCGCAACATGAGATTAACAATAGACACGGGGAAAAATATCTGATTTTATAACATGACAGGCAACGACCGACGTTCCCATGTTGAAAAGCCTGTTGATAGTGTTGTTGATAAAGTGCGTAATTGCTGATTTGAAATGGATTCTTAGCGGATTGCACAAATGATAGGCTATGAAATTAATATATAATATCAGGCACTTGAAAAATATTTTATGATTCCGGGATATTCCTTTGCCGTCGCCTTAAAAGTTATACACTGTATGTCGCGAAGGAACTTCTTTTAGGGCATTCTATTACCTTGCCAGCTACCGGGTATTGTGATATGAGAAAATCACTTCATTATTTCATATCATGACAGGAGGACACCATGGATAGTGATCTCAAAAACCGCATCACCAAATACATCAGCGAATGCCCCGCCTGCACATTGGCCACCGCCACTGTAGATGGAGAGCCGAACGCCTCAACCGTTTTCATCAGCAATGTAGGAATGGACCTTTATTTTAATACGGCAAAAGACAGCCAGAAGATACGCAATATACAAGCGAATCCCCGTGTATCCATTGCCATGCAGAAGATTGCTTTTCCCAAGACCGACGCGGAAATATCGGGGATACAGTATAACGGCGCGGCAAAAATTCTGGCTGACGACAATTTGGCCGATGTGCCCGGCGGCGTCATGGCAAGGCACAAGGCGTTCAACAGTGTGAAGCCGGGAAACGCGGTAATCGTAAAGGTGACGCCTAAAAAAATCTATCTTGTTGATTATTCTAAAGGATTCCGTCATCGAGATGTTCTCGACATATAAGAGGCGCCTTTAGTCGGCGTATATCAAATTCCATATTATAAAAAAGGCGACGTTTGTTCCTGAAAATGGAAAATCAAGCATCGCCTTTTTTTACTTTAGAAATGCTTGCGGCCATGCCGCTATGCGTTATTTAAACAGGATCGACAAGCTGATTTGGAAAAAGAATAATGCCGAAACGATAACAACACCCCAGCAAAACAGGTCCGCCCTTTTGCCGTATTTTTTCAGGAGGCGCCCGTCCCAGTCGGTTTCTTCTATATATGTTCTGAAATCATCCATGTATCCTTTGATCGGCGATGCGGCAGGGCATTTTTGCAGCGTATCCGACCGGGCGAAATCTATCGTTGTCTGCAAGGCGGCATCCATATGATTCATCTTCATTTATTTACCTGTGATCCTCTGCTCTACTGGTGATATTTTCTTATAACGGCGGTGATGACGCCGCCGAGCCTAAGCTCCGTTTTCGCCCTGATGACGGGATATTTGGGATTGGCTGCCTCCAGCGTCACCTCTCGGCCTTTTTTCTGGAAATACTTCATCGTCCAATCACCATCCACTTCCGCCAGAACGATGTCGCCGTTTTTCGGCTCCCGCCCTTTTTCGACGATGACGAGATCTTCTTCCATGATGCCGGCGCCGATCATGGAATCGCCGCTCACCTTGAGAAGAAAAGAGGACTCCGGCCTGGTAATGAGGTATTCGTCAAAGGAGATAATGTCTCGCAGCTCCTCCTCTGCGGGCGAGGGAAAGCCGGCGGCTACTTCGCCGACCATAGGCAGGCCGATGCTTGCACGAAGGGGTTTCAAAAAGCCCCCGGCGTCTTTTTCCAGGACGCCCTTTTCGATGAGCTTTTCCACCCAGTAATGGACGACGCTCTTCGATTTGACGCCGAAAAGATCCAGCATCTCCGAGTAGGTCGGCATTCTTCGCCTCTCGCGGTAGAAAGAAGCGACGGCCTGTTCGATGTGTTTTGTGGTTCGTTTTTTATCCATGGCCCCTTTATATAGAACAGTCGTTCTAATGTCAAGAAAAATTTTTATTATTCATTATGATGATGATCTGATATATTCCCCGGCGCTAAGAGAAAGAAAATCATCGTCAATGACTTGCGGGATTTCTTATGAGAGGTGACAAAACAATATGCTGATCGTCATGCACAGGAAGGCAAGCAGCAAACAGGTCAATGCGATCATTGCCGCCGTCGCCCAAATGGGGTTGACGGCTCAGCCGATTCCCGGAAGCGAGAGGACGGCCATCGGCGTCCTGGGCAACAAAGGCTACGTCGATGATGCGAATATCCGCTATCTGCCGGGCGTCAAGGAAGTCATTCATGTCACAAAACCTTATAAAGTCGTATCCTGGGATTTTCATCCCCGGCCGACTATCATCAAGGTCGGGAGTATAGAAATCGGGGAGGGTAAAAAACCCGTCGTTATTGCCGGACCCTGTGCCGTGGAAAGCGAAGAGCAGATCATCCGTACGGCCCTCCATGTGAAAAAAATGGGCGCCAACCTTCTCCGGGGCGGCGCGTTCAAACCCAGGACAGGCCCCCATACCTTTCAGGGTCTCAAAAAAGAAGGATTAAAACTTTTAGCCCTGGCGAAAGAAATGTCGGGGCTGCCGATTGTGACGGAAATTATTTCTCAGCAAAACGTCAATCTGGTCGAACAGTATGCCGACATCCTGCAGGTCGGCGCCCGCAACATGCAAAATTTTGAGCTCCTGAAAGAATTGGGCCATATCCGAAAACCGGTTATCTTGAAACGCGGCATGAGCGCGACCATTGAGGAATTTTTAGCCGCAGCGGAATATATCTATTCGGAAGGGAATCATGCTGTTATCCTCTGTGAGCGCGGCATCCGCACCTTTGAAACGACCACCCGCAACAGCCTCGATCTATCTGTTGTGCCCATCATTAAGGAATTGTCCCATCTGCCCATCATCGTCGATCCGTCGCACGCCACGGGAAAAAGAACACTCGTCCCGCCTATGGCCAAGGCGGCCCTTGTCGCCGGCGCTCACGGCATTATGGTGGAGGTGCACCCCGAACCCGATAAGGCGCTTTCGGACGGCGCACAGTCTTTAACGTTTGGGGAGTTTGAAAAGATGATGGGGGAAATCGGCCGTATCCTTACTTTCCTTGGATATTGACCGCTTCACCGCCTAGACAGAAACAAATGCTGCCGTAGGGCCTTTTTTCAACAAACACGGCGGAACCGGGCAGGGCCGCATGGCGTGCAATATCTTCAAAATAAGGCACGGCGGCGGCCATATCGCTGAAAGATGCACATTCGCCTGTGATGAACGCCTGCTCCGTCGCTTCATCGATTTCCCTGATGTTTTTTTCTTTGAGATATTTTCTGTATTGATCGGATGCCTTGAGTCCCTCGATATAGTTGTGGCCGAAAAGGCCGTCCACGTAGACAAAATAATCAAAACCTTCCCCTGTCATACGGATGAATTGGACATGATGGCAATACCGCATATCCGTTCCCATACCGAGATTCAAATCCATATTGCATAAAGGACAATTAAAAGGGAGGTGAACAGGGTGATGTGAAAATTTTTTTTCCATAGGACTCCTTATAATAAAGGATAGGGCATCCGGGCCTCTGAGGTAGTATAAAGCGCTGAAGATTGTCAAGATAATAAAAAATTGCCGTTGTAAGATGCCATGAATTGTGATGAAAAAACTCCCCTTGCCATATTGTATGATTATCCTGTCTCTGGTGAGCATTCTGATATCGCCGGAAAACGGTTTTTCCTGTAAGTCCCGCACCCATGCCTTCATTGCCCCCAAAGCAGGCATTAAAAACCCGGAATATTCCTATTTCGCGGTCCTCTTTAAAGAAGACAACAAGATACTCCTGGGGCCGTTGCATTACCCAAACGCCATGTCCGATGCGATTGTGACGCCGGCATGCATTGATCGTTATCCCATTTCTATCAATGATTATGTCCCGGCCCGGAGGACGTCTTTAAAACCAATCACGATCCGGGCAGATTGAGCCCCGCCGTAACGGGTAAAACTCTCTTCTTATCTGTTGCTTCCGTGGGATATTGAAGCACCGTCCCTGTAAGTCGTCACTATGGCACAAATATGTACGCCTTTTTTTGATCGATACAAATATGTACACCTGTTTCCCCACTTTATAGTACCTTATCTTGTCGTACTTATTAGTATTTTCAGCTATGGCAGAGTATTTGCTTTATTGAAAAAGCATCTACCGAAAGTGGAGGAATACGATGAATGTACAAATTAACGCAGGCGATACGGCCTGGATATTAGTGTGCTGTTCTCTGGTTCTCATGATGACGCCGGCTCTGGCCTTTTTTTATGGCGGCATGGTGCGGCGGAAGAATGTTCTTTCCACCTTGACGTTAAGCTATGTCTTCATGGCTTTAATCGGCGTTCAGTGGGTCCTGTACGGTTATTCCCTCGCTTTTGGCAATTCGATCAACGGTCTCATCGGCGGGTTGAATTTCCTGGGATTCATCGGCGTGGATGCCCAGCCCAACGAAGTTTATGCCAAAACAATTCCCCACAACCTCTTTGCCGCATTTCAGATGATGTTTGCCGTCATCACGCCGGCCCTCATCACGGGCGCTTTCGTGGAGCGGATTAAATTCAAAAGTTTTCTCCTGTTCAGCCTGCTGTGGGCGACGCTGGTTTATGATCCTTTGTGCCACTGGGTCTGGGGCAATGGCGGGTGGCTCAAAGAGATGGGCGTCCTGGATTTCGCCGGGGGAACGGTGGTTCACATCGCAGCGGGTTTTTCTGCATTGGCTTTTGCCCTTGTTATCGGGCCGCGCAGAGGTTACGGCAATGTCACGGTTGAGCCGAGCAATATCCCCCTGACCGTTCTGGGAACAGGCCTCCTGTGGGTCGGCTGGTTCGGATTCAACGCGGGCAGCGCCCTGGCAGCCAACGGCACGGCGGTCAACGCCCTGTTGACGACCAACACCTCCGCCGCGACAGCAGGACTGGTGTGGATGCTCCTGACCTGGCTGGACGGAAGACCCAGCACACTCGGCATTGCGACGGGCATGGTCGTCGGTCTGGCAGCGGTCACCCCCGCATCCGGTTTTGTCACGCCTTTGGCCGCTATGGTCATCGGCGCCGTTGCCGCTCCGCTTTCCTATTACACGATGCGTTTCCGGGACCGGCGCAAGCTGGATGAATCGCTCGACGTTTGGGCCTGTCACGGCATGGCCAGCACCTGGGGCATGATTGCCACGGGGTTATTTGCGACCGTCGCCGTCAATGCCGACGGGGCCGACGGCCTGTTTTTCGGCAATCCCGGTCAACTGAGCATTCAAATTTTCGCGGTCCTCGTCACCATCGCGTTTTCGTTCGGCATGACCTATGTGTTGGCCAAGGCGCTCAACATGAGCATCGGGTTGCGGGTCAGCCCTATGGAAGAGGAGGTGGGGCTGGATATCAGTTCGCACGGAGAAAGGTCTTATTCATAAACTACTGTCCGTTATATTCGGCGGATCGAAAAGACAGCTTTTTATATTGGAGAGTTTGCCATGCTGAAAAAAATCGAAGCGATTATTCGCGAAGACAAGGTAAATGATGTCCGGGAGGCTTTAACCGATATCGGCATCGTCGGGATGAATATGTTCGAGGTGCGGGGCCACGGCAGGCAGGGCGGCGTTCAACTCGTCGGACGGGCCGGCACTTATCAGGTCAATATGCTCCCCAAGATACAAATCAATGTTGTTTTGAACGACCGGAATCTTGATGCCGCCATCGAAGCGATTTTGAAATCGGCCTATACAGGCGAGACGGGCGACGGCATTATTTTTGTGACGCCTGTGGAGGAAGTGATCCGCGTCCGGACCCGCGAACGGGGACAGGACGCCATGATCTATCCGGGCGATATCGACTCGCGGAAAAAAAGCTGACGGCTCATGTAAACAGAAATCATTCAGCGTATTTTTAGCCAATAAAGCGAAGGAGTTTCTTCACAAGTCATCCTCCTTTGACAAGACGTTGTTTCTGCATGTGCATGGGTAAACCAAAGGAAGACCGTCTTTCAATGCCGGGGAGATATTGATCACACACTCTTCAACTTCCCTCGGCTGCATGATTGCTTACGTGCGCTTCAATATCTTTCCTCTTGTGCTCAGCATCACTTCTTTAAGCGGGATGTTTTTGTTTGCCGCTTCCATCCCTTTTTTTATAATCATGGGAAGGCCTGAGCAACAGGGCACTTCCATAATAACCGTCGTAACACTTTTGATGTCCGCAGTTTTAAAAATATCCGCAAACTTGCCGATATAATCACGGACGTCATCGAATTTCGGACATCCCATCATGACGACCTTCCCTTTCATCAAATCCTGATGAAGGGCGGGAAAGGCGACAGCCGTACAGTCGGCAAGAACAAGGAGGTCGGCCCCTTTCAGAAATGAGGCTTTTGCGGGGATAAGCCTTATCTGAACCGGCCAGTGGGTGAGTGCAGATTCACCGCCTTTTTCCCCGGTATGGGCCGGCCTGTTTGCCGCTTCGCAGTCAGAGACCGTTTTAAAGGTCTGGATGCTGGTTGACGGACACCCGCACGGCAGGACTGGCAGCTCCTTTCCCGCCATGTGATGCTTGGCTGCTTCTTCATCAAAGGGCGGCGCTTCCCTTTCTATGATTCGGAGCGCCCCGGTGGGGCATTCTCCGATGCAGGCGCCGAGGCCGTCACAATAGGTTTCTGAAACAACCCGCGCCTTGCCGTCAATAATCTCAAGCGCGCCCTCGGCACATCCGGGCACGCATTGCCCGCAGCCGTCGCACAGGGCTTCATCAATCTCGATAATTTTACGTAAAAGTTTCATGGCATTACCTTTCTAATCCAACCGTCGCGCCCGTTCAGGGCAAAACGAAGGATGACAATCCCCCCTTGCCCCCCTTGAGACGGTGTCATAATAAGAAAATATGTCATTCCGAATCCCGCAGCGGCGGGATGAGGAATCTGAAGTTACGAATATCATTAAACATCAAGATTTCTCCCCCGCAAAATGCGGGGTCGAAATGACAAAAAGTGAATTGCGACACAGTCTCCTTAGCAAAAGGGGGAGGGGCTATGGTGACAATGGACTTTCCTTCCCTTTTATAGAGGGGGATTGAGGGGGACTTTCATATAAAAATTATTGTCCCTGCAACATCGCTTTAATATCCGTCTTGACGTCCGTAATGGGCTTGATATTAAAATTCTCCACAAGAACCTTAAGGACCGCAGGCGATACAAATGCCGGCAATGTCGGCCCCAGACGGATGCCTTTCACGCCGAGGAAAAGGAGAGCCAGCAGAACAGCCACGGCCTTCTGTTCATACCAGGCAATATCGAAGGAAATCGGCAGATCGTTGATATCGTTGAGTCCGAACACCTCCTTCAACTTCAGGGCAATCACGGCCAGGGAATAGCAGTCATTGCACTGTCCCGCATCAAGCACCCTTGGAATGCCGCCGATATCGCCAAGAGCCAGTTTGTTATATCGGTATTTGGCGCAACCGGCCGTCAGGATGACCGTATCTTCCGGAAGCCCGGAGGCAACATCCGTAAAATAGCCTCGCGTTTTCTGCCGTCCGTCGCATCCGGCCATGACAATAAACCGCTTGATCGCCCCGGATTTGACCGCTTCCACGACCTTGTCGGCGAGCGCCAGAACCTGATGATGGCCGAACCCCGTCACCATTTCGCCCGTTTCGATCTCCACCGGGGGAGCGCATTTTTTCGCCAGGTCGATGACGGCGGAAAAATCTTTTGCCCCGCCCTCCGGTCTGTCCGGGATATGCTTCACGCCGGGATAACCCGCCATGCCGGTGGTGAAAATTCTTTCCCTGTATGAATCCTTAACGGGGATAATGCAGTTGGTCGTCATCAGAATGGGGCCGTTGAACGACGCGAATTCCTCCCCCTGCTTCCACCAGGCGTTCCCGTAATTCCCGGCGAAGTGGCTGTATTTTTTGAAAGCAGGATATGTGTGAGCAGGCAGCATTTCGCCATGGGTGTAGACATCCACGCCTGTTCCTTGAGTCTGTTTCAAGAGTTCTTCCATATCCTTCAGGTCATGACCGGAAATCAGAATGCCCGGATTGCCTCTGACGCCGATATTTACCTTTGTAAGTTCGGGATTGCCATAAGCGGACGTGTTCGCCTTGTCCAGAAGGGCCATGACATTAACGGTGCACTGGCCGGCCCGCATGACCATCGCAACCATTTCATCAACGCTTAAATCCTTGGTCGTGGAGACAAGGGCTTCCATCAGGAAAGCATAAACATCTTCATCCTCGCAGCCAAGAACGGCGGCGTGATCTGCATAGGCGGCAATTCCCTTGACCCCGTAGATCAGAAGCTGCCTTAACGAACGGACATCCTCATTTTCCGTGGAAAGGATACCCACTTCGGCAGCCTTTTTGACGAATTCAGCCGCATCATCGGAAAACCACACGGCCGAATCATGCACGTCCACCGAGATCTCCGCTCCATATTTCCGCTTCAGTTCATCCCGTAATTTCAATCCGTCCCGAATAAGCGAAATCAGTCTGTCGTTGTCAAAATTCGCATTGGTAATGGTTGCAAAAAGGGCTTGAGCGGTGAAACGTCCGTATTTTTTGTCCAACGCCCCCGCCTCTTTTGCCTTTTCGGCATAGATGGCCATGCCTTTTAGAACATGCACCAGCAGGTCCTGGAGCCCCGCCGTATCCTCTGTCTTTCCGCAGACGCCTCTTACGTCGCACCCCGTGTTTTTCGCCGTCTCCTGACACTGATAACAAAACATATCACACCTCCTGTTTTTGAATGTATTGCCTTTTTGATTGCCAATATATACTAATGAAAACGCGATAACCTTGACTTATGTCAAGAAGAAGATATATTTTCGCTCAAGGGGAAAGATGATGAATAAAGCGCATGACGTCTTATTAAAAAGCCGGCTTTTCGGCGGCTTGCCGGAAGAGCATATCAGGGAAATCGAAAGAATATCGATAGAAAAATATTTTAAAAAGGGAGATGTGATTTTTTACGACGGCGATGAAGGCATCGGCTTTTATCTCGTCGTTGAAGGGAGCGTGAGTGTTTACAAGCTTTCGGCCGATGGGAAGGAACAAATACTCCACATTGTGAAGGCAGGAGATACCATCGGCGCCGTACCTGTCTTTTCAGGAAAATCATTTCCCGCCAATGCCCGGGCCATCTCAAAAAGCCATCTCTTATTTTTTCACAGGGAGAAGTTCATCAACCTCATCACAAACAAGCCCTCTCTCACAATGAATATTCTGGCCCTGCTTGCCATGCGTCTTCGGGAGTTTACGATCCAGGTAGAAAACCTGTCTCTTAAGGAAATACCCGGCCGTCTGGCTGCATACCTGCTTTATCTGTCGCAGGAGCAGGGGGGCAAGGACCTTATCCAGCTCAATATTTCCAAGGCGCAGCTTGCCAACCTTCTGGGCACGGGGCCGGAGTCCCTGTCGCGGGCTTTTGGAAACATGAAGAAGAAAAAGCTCATAGAGGAACAAGGCGCCCGCATCAGGCTGATAAGCCGCGGCATGTTGGAAGAGCTTGCCGAAAGAGGCAAAGATGCCCGATGAAATATGTCCGTTATCAGGATTTTCGTACAATAGTGCACCATTGTTATAGGTCTAAACAAATTTGTCCGCATCGAACCGCCCAGTTCACCCGGCTATTCGTGTATTACTTCATATAATCCATCTGTTACAAATATCATGCCCCCTGGCACAGTCATTGCCCTTACTTAAGGCATACAAGTCTTGGGTTGCTTTGATGTCCGCTATTCTCAACCCAAAAATAAACGGAGGTGTCTTATGAATACAGGCGATACAGCGTGGGTAATCGTATCAACGATTTTGGTATTCGCCATGACGATACCGGGTCTGGCTTTCTTTTACGGCGGTCTCGTCAGGCGGAAGAATGTTCTTTCTATCTTGATGCAATGTTTCATGATCATGTGCGTCATCAGTTTGCAGTGGTTCCTGTTCGGCTATTCCCTGGCCTTTGGTCCCGACACAGGATGGGGGATTATCGGCTCCCTGAAATGGGCCGGACTGAGTTTCGTGGGCGGCGCGCCGAACGCCGATTATGCGGCCACTATTCCCCATACGATTTTTATGATCTTTCAATGTATGTTTGCCGTTATTACGCCAGCCCTCATCATCGGCGCTTTTGCCGAACGGATGAAGTTCTCTGCCTTTCTGATCTTTACGATCCTCTGGGCGACCTTCGTCTATGATCCCCTGGCTCATTGGGTCTGGGGCGTGGGCGGCTGGATGCGGAGCTTCGGCGGTCTGGATTTTGCGGGCGGCATCGTCGTCCATGTGAGCTCCGGCGTTTCCGCCCTTGTGATGTGCATCCTGCTGGGTAAGCGCCTTGGTTATCAAAGAGCGCCTTTCCGGCCCCACAATCTGCCCTTCACGGTTCTGGGCGGGGCTCTGCTGTGGTTCGGATGGTTTGGCTTCAATGCGGGGAGCGCTCTGGCCGCCAACGAACTGGCTGCAAACGCCTTCATTACAACCCATATCGCCACAGCGGCGGCAGGTTTGACGTGGGGATTGATTGAGTGGCAGAGGCACGGCGCGCCGACCATTCTCGGCGTCACCACGGGCGCCGTGGCGGGACTGGTGGCCATTACGCCGGCCTGCGGGTTCGTGAATCCCATGAACGCCATCTTTATCGGCATCCTTGTCGCCATATTCTGCTACATCGCCGTCGCCGTCGTAAAGGCAAAACTTGGCTACGACGATGCCCTCGACGCTTTCGGGGTCCATGGCGTAGGCGGCATCTGGGGCACCATTGCCGTAGGGCTTTTTGCGGAAAAGGCCGTGAACAGCGCGGGGGCCGACGGCTTGTTCTTTGGAGGCGCCCAATTATGGCCTCAGTTGATCATGGTGATCGTGACGCCGCTGTTTGCCGCCGTCATGACGGTGGTGATTTTTAAGATTGTCGATGCGACCATCGGCATCCGGGTCGGTGAAAAAGATGAAAACATCGGTCTCGATTTGACCCAACAAAGCGAAGCAGCCTATACGGTTGTGGAATAAGGAAGGAGGTATAGCCATGAAATATATCATCGCCATCATTCAACCCCACAGGCTGGATGACGTTATGAAGACCCTGGAAGACGCTGAAGTTCCTTTGATGACCGTGTCAAATGTTCTGGGACGGGGAAGGCAAAAGGGCGTCACGGAGGTGTACCGGGGCGCCAAAGAGGTAGGCAGTTTATTGAAAAAAGTGAAGCTGGAAATTGCCGTCAATGAGGAGTTTGTGGAGCGGACCATCAAGGCCATCATCGCGGGCGCCCGGACGGGCGAAGTGGGAGACGGCAAGATATTTGTCTTCGACCTTCATGAGGTCCTGCGAATCAGGACAGGGGAAACGGGCGGCGAAGCCATTGGATAGCAATTTCAAAATAAGGATAAAAAGATAACAGGAGGAAAGAATCATGAGAAGTCGGAAAAGAAGGAGTTTCTTTACCATTGTCATTCTAACAGCAATAACGCTTTATGCCGCAGCCATATTGCCCGCCTATGCCGCGGAGGAGAATCCGACGGGCGAATTTGCGGTGGCCGCCCTGAACCAATATATCTGGCGGGGCTATGAATTGAGCCGAAAAAGTATCGTGCTTCAGCCGACCATGACGGTAGCTTACAAGGGATTTTCCGCTAATATCTGGGGGAATCTGGATACGAAACCCTACTACGCCGGAACGGATCCCGATAAAACCTACAGCAGCGCCTGGAATGAAACGGATATCACCCTTTCTTATACGAAAAGTTTCGGCATGCTCAACATCGGCGCGGGCTATATCTATTACAGCCTGGGTTCCCTGAATTCCGATGCCGCTGACCGTCTCGACTCCCAGGAGATATTTTTCACCGTTGGATTGAACACGATCCTTTCGCCGACGCTGACGGTCTATAAGGAAATCGACCATTACCATAACTGGTATTTTCTGATGGGCGTTTCCCATGGGTTTGCACTAAACAGGATGATTTCACTGAATCTTGCGGCCACGGCAAGTTACCTGCTCTCAACGGATGAGACGACATACCCCAAATTTAACAGCGGCGCTGGGCCGATGAGTCAGAAATTCAGTAATTTCCATGAGGGAGCCCTCACCGTCAGCCTGCCGATCAAGCCGGCATCTTATATCACGCTGACGCCGATGGTTTCCTATATCTTTCCGCTGACCGGTGATGCAAAAAACGAAATGAAAGGATTTGGCCTCGAAGGCGTTGCCCCGGCCGACCGCAACAGTTCATTTATCGTTGCAGGTCTCACGGCAAGTTTCTCGTTTTAGGAATGCGCCCCTTTTCTTTCGTCTCACCGGCCCCTGTTATTTTCCGTTCCGGGAGGGGCGGGGGAGGGTTTGAAATGAAAAACCCGCTATCAGGACGTTCCGGAGTCCGTGATAGCGGGTTTCAATTTTATCATTCTGCCCGATGTTAGACGACGCCGTAAGCGAGCATGGCATTGGCGACTTTGGTGAATCCGGCGATATTGGCGCCGGTGACGTAATCACCTTTTCTGCCGTAAGCTTCGGCGGTATCGTAGCAATTCTTGTGAATGTTCTTCATGATAAGGAGCAGGCGGTTGTCCACTTCTTCACGGGTCCATAAAAGTCTCAGACTGTTCTGGCTCATCTCCAAACCGGATGTGGCCACGCCGCCTGCATTGGCCGCTTTGCCGGGACCGTAAAGGATCTTGCTGTCCTGGAAGACCTTGATTGCTTCGGGCGTCGAGGGCATATTGGCGCCTTCGGCCACGCAGATACAGCCGTTCTTCACAAGGGCCTTGGCATTTTTGCCGTCGATTTCATTCTGCGTCGCGCAGGGCAGGGCAATATCGACCTTGATGCCCTGTTCACGGATGACGTCCCAGACGCTTTTGCCTTCGATGCAAACACATTTGTATTGATCTGCATACTCGGCGATTCGGCCCCGCCGGACATTTTTCAACTCCAGAACATAGTCGCACTTTTTGTCGTCAATGCCCTTCTCATCAATGATGGTGGCCGACGAGTCGCACAGGGAGATGACCCTGCCGCCCAATTGATTGACCTTTTCCACGGCGTACTGGGCCACGTTCCCGGCGCCGCTGATGGCGACGACCTTGCCTTTGAAATTCAGTTTACGGGTAGCGAGCATTTCTGCGGCAAAGTAAGTTGTTCCATAACCGGTTGCTTCCGGACGGATCAGGCTGCCGCCGTATTCCATGCCCTTGCCCGTGAGGACGCCCGTGTGTTCGTTGCGGATCTTCTTATAATAGCCGTAGAGATAACCGATTTCCCGGCCGCCCACGCCGATGTCGCCGGCGGGCACATCCGTATCGGCGCCGATATGGCGAAACAATTCGCGCATAAAGGCCTGGCAGAACCGCATCACCTCGCCGTCCGATTTGCCTTTGGGATCGAAATCGGAGCCGCCTTTACCGCCGCCCATGGGCAGGGTGGTCAGGGCGT